>CAZYEI010000011.1:0-36566 GCA_964646425.1 uncultured Eubacteriales bacterium
TGGATTTAAATTAACTAATGCATTAATAAAACCATATTTTATGATTTAGGAGGATAGAAAGTATGCGCAGATATTTATATTCTAATTTATTAAAAATAATATTTGGTTCATTATTGATAATTACTTTTCTACCTTCAGTTATTTGTTTTGTTTGTTCGTTATTAATTGATAAAAGCATAAATATAGCAAGTTTGATACTAAGTGTTTCTTGTTTGCTATTGTATTTTTTCCTTAATCTAATAATATTCATATTAAATAAAAAAGCAAATAATAGTATTCTTTTTGAAGAAGAAAAAATGTTATATAAAGATAGAACTTTATATTCTAATAATGTAAGTATTAAGTATTTTAAATTTCATATATCAATTATTGAACCAAGTTTAATAATTCCCAAAGCACATATAAATGGAAATAATTTATCTGTATCATGTTATCTTTCAAAAAAAGATATAAAGAAACTTAAAAAAATGAATTTTGAAATAAAAAAAGTATAAATCAGCAAATTACTTTCACAAGCAAAAGTTAGGCAAATTTACATATTAGTAAGTTTTTCTTTCTCGTTTATATACGCAATCAAATAATTATTAAAGTAGTTGGCTTTTTTGTCATTCTTATTAGTATGAAGTAATATGAAAAAGAGTCAAGACTATTTTGCCTTAACTCTAAATCATCAATATAAAAGTAATAAACTAGTTTGTAATTTATCTTTTAACTATTTAATTGGATATTCATAGTCGATAGGTTCGTTAAATTCAACCCAGTCTAAATATACTAATAATAGTATATAGCGTTTTCCATCTCTTTGATCACTAATTACGAGATGGTCTTTTCCGGCTGCTAAAACAACGCCTTTATATACTTTATCTCGCCATTCTAATGAGTCGCTATATGTCATATGAAATGTACCTACTTTGCCTTTATTTAATCTTAGAATATTTTCAATGTAAGATTGTTCAAAAGGATCGGTTTGCTCAGTAGAATTATTTGGCAAGTTAGGATTTGTTGGCATATTAGGATTAGGCATTGGTGGCATAGGCAAAGGATAGTTATTTCCATCCATTGTCACATTAGGATTAACCCCATTCATGTTAGGGTTTTGCGGGTAAGGAAGTGCATATTGATAATTTTGATTCATCTGTAAATCTCCTTTTCTATTCCCTAGATATATATGCACAAATGCCTAATAATGTTACATATCGTTTCGAGATTTTTCGAATTTTGTTACTGCTTGACTAATTTTGTTTGTATCTTCTTTTTCTAAAGTATACCATCCTTTACCGTACATTAAATTAAAAATATCTCTTGTTTGATCTTTAATGACTAGATATAAATCTTCCATTACTTCGCATATCGATTCATTACTTGCTTCGAAAGAATAAGTATTATATATATTTTGAAGGTGTTTCGCAGATTGCAATATGTCAGTTAAGATATCTTTATCGGTAAACCCTCCCTTTTTTGCATTGTTCATACTTGTTCCTCCTCTAATAATTGTAGTAATTCATCATATTGACTTGTAAGAATGTCATGGAATTCTCCAAGTTCTAAATAGACATCTTCATCTGTTACTAATTGTTGATAGGCATTACATTTTTTGGCATAAACATTTGCTATTCCCAATATATCGCTTATATATAAGCGATCTTTGGGGGTAATCATCATATCAGGTACTTTTCTCATTAATTATTTTGCTCCTTTCGCTATTATTTTTACCAATTTTATAAAAATATATAAAAAAAGTAATTAAATTGTGTTAAAATATGTCAAGTATGAATGGATGTGTTGATGTATGTCTAATTTAATTCAAGGAAATTGGTATAAAATTATTAGTTTCAAACATGATGGTACCTTTCATCGGAGTTGGGATAAGGCTTGTCTTATTGAAGACAATGACGAATATATCGCATTGGCAAATACTCACGCATATGTGAATGAAAGTGATGGTCGTTATTGGCAAGCAAAAGATCCTGCAGTAACAATTTTTTTTAAAAAGCATTGGTTAAATGTTATTTGTATGTTAAGACAAACAGGAGTTTATTATTATTGTAATATTGCTTCACCATATGTAGTTGAAAATGGATTGATTACTTATATTGATTATGATTTAGATGTTTCAAAATCCCCCTATGGTCAAATTAAAGTTTTAGATGAAAATGAATTTTTTGAAAATAAAAATGAACTAAATTACAATGATAAAATTCAATCGATTTGTTTTACAACATTAGTATATGCTCATCAAAAATGTAGAGATGGTATTTTTCCATTTAATGATGAAAAAGTTCATGAATTTTATAATCGCTTTTGTGTTATGCAAAAACTTGGAAAACGAAAATATTAAATAAAAAGTGTTAACTATGAAGTTAGTTAACACTTTTTATTTGCTAATGATGAAAAAAAAGTTGGATTTTTAGTCGGGTATAGATATTGATGAATAGCAGTTATTGCAGTTACAACATCTCCAAATCCAGAAGCTAATGTTTTAACTTTACCTAAATAGTTGGCACAATTACCTGCTGCAAAAATACCTGAAACGCTTGTCTCCATATTTGATTTTAATTTTATTCCGAGCATATCTACATCGACAAGCGCTGAAAAGACATTACTTGAAGGTAGCATACCATAGCTAACAAAGATAGAATTGAAGTTAATACTTATTTTTTCATTTGTTTGATTATTTGTTAAGGTTATTAAGGTATCATTATCATTGACTTTTTGAACAGAATCAATATTCATTGGTGTAAGAATTGTTGTGTTTTTACTATTTTCAAATTGCGTTACGCTAATTTCGTGGGCTCTAAATTCATTTCTTCTATGAATTATAGTTACATTTTTAGCAACACTTTTTAGCATGTTTGCCCAATCAAGTGCACTATCTCCTCCTCCTAGAACAGCGACATTTTGATTTTTAAATTTGTTTAAAGAGTCTAATTTATAATAAATATTTTTGCATTCTTTAACTCCAGCTACTTCTAGTTTACGAGGATTAAAATTGCCATTTCCTGATGTTAATAAAATAGTTTTAGTTTCAATTAATTCGTTATTAACAATTAAAGTAAAATGAGTATCTTTAATTTCACATGATTGAATAACTTGTTCAAATTTAATTGGTACTTTTGTTTGATATGGGAGATATTGTTGATATAATTGATTGACTAAATCCTTTGCTTTAATTTGTGGGATTCCAGGAATATCATAGATTGGCTTTTCGGGATAGATATCAATTAGTTGTCCTCCAATATGATCGCTACTTTCTAAAGTTAAGGTTTTTATATCACGCATTCCTGCATAAAATGATGCAAATAATCCTATTGGACCAGCTCCGATTATGATAAGTTCATACATTAAAAATACCTCCTTTTTAAACATAATAATATTTTATATTTTCAATGGTAAAAAAACAAGAAAAATGATAGAATAGTAGAGAAAATTGAAAGAAGTGTGCAAAATGGAAAAAACAGTTGAAATTATTTCTGAAAATTCAGAAGCAACAAAAAAATTGGGTAAATTATTTGGCGAAAGAATTTTTATTAAAGGCACAATTACATTAGAAGGAGAATTAGGAGCGGGTAAAACTACTTTTTCTCAAGGCTTTGCAAAAGGATTAGGCATTAATGATGTTATCAATAGTCCAACATTTAATATAATTAAATGCCATTTTAAAGGTAGACTTCCTTTTTATCATATAGATGCATATCGTTTAGAAGATATCCGTCAAGACTTAGGATTTGAAGAGTACATTGATGGTGATGGGGTTTCACTTATTGAATGGCCTAAATTTATCGAGAGTGAATTGCCTGATGAAAAGATTAATATTTATATTTCACAATTGGATGAATTTTCTCGTAAAATTAAACTAACTGCAACTGGAGATAAATATGTTAAGCTATTAGAGGAGGTGCTAGCACAATGGGATATGAATTAATATTAGATACATCTAGCAAACAATTGGCTATAGGTATTTACAAAGAAAATGAATTATTATATAAAAATCAATATTATGCATGGCTTCGACAAAGTGAAATGGCAATTCCAGAAATTGAAAAAGCGATTAAAATATTAAATATTGATTTAAAAGATGTTACTCGTATTGTGGTGAGTGTAGGTCCGGGCTCTTATACCGGAGTACGTATTGCTTTAACTATTGCAAAGGTAATGGCACTTACTTTAAATATACCATTAATTACAATTTCTTCACTTCAAGCATATGCTGGAAAAAAAGAAAAATGTATTGCCATTATGGATGCTAGAAGTAAAAGAGTCTACGTTGGCGTTTATAATAAAGGTGAAGTAGTGTTAAATGATACTATTTTTACTATTGATGAATTAAAAACATACCAAGAAAATCATCAAGATTATGTTTTGGTTGGAGAATTGAGTGCATTAGGAAAAGAAGATAGTTTGATAACTCTAATAGAAAATATGCATGAATTAGCTAAAGATAAACAACCTGTAGCAAGTGTTCATGAAGTAAAACCTGTTTACTTAAAGGATTAATATGGCTGTTTCATTAAAAATATTGCCTTTTTCACTTCAAGATATAGATGAAATAGTTGCAATTGAAGAACTATCTTATCCTAGTCCATGGAAAAAAGAATTTTTTATTAGTGAGTTAAATAATCCTACGGTTTCGTATATGTTTGTAATGAAACTAAATGATGTTATCGTTGGTTATGCTGGTTTTTGGATTTCATATGAATATGCTACAATTACAAAAGTTACTATTCATCCTGCTTTAAGAGGTAAAGGTTTATCAAAAGTGTTATTAAATGATATAGTTGAAAGATGTTTTAATTTAGGCGCTGAGATTATTTCGTTAGAAGTGCGAGAAAGTAATGTTATAGCTCAAGGATTATATACATCTTTGGGCTTTAAAAAAGAGGGTAAAAGAAAAAGATATTATGACAATGGCGAAGATGCAATTGTGATGATTTTAAATTCAGAAGGAGAAAGTAATTATGAGGAAACTTATATTGGGAATCGAGAGTAGTTGTGATGAAACTGCTGTTGCAATAGTAGAAAATGATAATAAGTTATTAGCTAATATTATTTCTACTCAAATCAAAGTTCATGAACAATATGGTGGGGTTATGCCTGAAATTGCTTCTAGACTTCACTTGGAAGCAATTACTCCAGTTTTAGAAAGTGCTTTAAAAGAAGCAAATGTTACAATGGAAGAAATAAGTGCGATTGCAGTTACTGCTGGTCCTGGGTTAATTGGTGCTTTACATGTTGGCTTACAGGCTGCTAAAACCTTAGCTTTGGTTTTTAATAAACCCTTAATTGCAGTTCATCATTTAGCCGGACATATTTTAGCAAATGAATTTGAGAAACCAATTACTTATCCTTGTATGGGACTTATTGTATCCGGTGGTAATACTGAGCTTGTATATATGGAAAAGGAACTATCTTTTAAAGTTATTGGCCAAACATTAGATGATGCTATTGGAGAAGCTACTGATAAAGCGGCCAGAGTGATGGGACTTACTTATCCTGGAGGTCCTCAAATCGATAAAAGAGCTAAATTAGGAAAAAATGTTTATAAATTAAATACTTATAAGGATACAGAATCATTTAATTTTTCATATAGTGGACTTAAAACATCTGTAATAAATTTAGTTCATAATGAAAAAACTAAAGGAAATGAAATAGATATAAATGATTTAGCATGTTCATTTCAAACTACTGCAATGGAGCAATTACTTCATAAAACAATTCATGCTTTGAAAGAGTATCCCGTTCGTCAATTAGTTTTGGGTGGGGGAGTATCTGCTAATAGTTATTTAAGAGAAGAAATAGTGAAAAGAGTTAAGAAATTAGATGAAGATATTATTGTTAGTATTCCATCAATGTGGTGTTGTATGGATAATGCTGCAATGATTGCTCTTGTGGGCTCTAAATTGTATGATTATAAGAAGTTTTCGAGTTTAGATATTGGTGCTAATCCAGATTGGGATATTGAAGACTTTAGTATTTAAAAATTCTTGTAACAATAGCACTACACATGATGAACTATATTGGATTGATAAATTAGTTTATTTTAAATAACTATTGTTTTAAAAATCCAATTGTAAAAGAAATAAATAAATGATTAGTACCTATATTGTTTATGGGTACTATTTTTTTGTAATTATTTAATTCATTAAACCGTTTAAATTTATTATATTTGCTAACTTTTTTTCTTGTATGTTTTAATATATAATGATAAAATTTACACAGTAAAGGAAGTGATTATACATGGAAGCTGGTGGGCAAAGTAGACAGAGTTTATTTATCTATTTTATGTATAATCAAAAGAATTTTATAATTATATAGTAGATGGATTCACTCTTTTTTATTATGCATTTTATTTTAAAATGAGGAGGAAAGAGTATGGAACAAAATGAATTATTATTGCAATTAATTAGAAGCAATAAAAGTAATAAAGAAATAAAAGAACAATTAGAAGAATATCATGATAGTGATATTGCTGATGTTGTTCCTCTTTTAACTGAAGCAGAAAGAAAAAGATTGTTTGCGATTTTAGATAATCAAGGTATTTCTGATATGTTTTCATATTTAGATGATGTTGAAAATTATCTTGAAGATATGGATACTGAAAAAGTTGCTGATATTATTGAATTAATGGATGCTGATGATGCTATTGATGTTTTGGAGGAATTAGACGCTGAAAATCAACAACAAATTTTGGAATTAGTAGATGATAAACAATTGGTCAAAGATATTGAATTGATTCAAGGTTATGAAGATGATGAAATAGGTAGTAAAATGACTACTAATTTTATTAAGATTAGTCAAGATGCTTTAGTTAAAGATGCAATGAAACAATTGATTAGAGAAGCTCCGGAAAATGATAATATTATGAATTTATATGTTGTTGATAAAAATAATAAATTTTATGGAAGTGTTGAATTGAAAGAATTGATTATTGCTCGTAAAGAACAACCATTAGAAGATATAATTTATACTTCTTATCCTTTTGTTTATGCTAAAGAAAAGATAGCAGATTGCATTGGAAAAATTAAAGATTATGCTTTAAATTTAATTCCAGTTCTTGATGAAGAAGAACACATAATTGGAGTAATTACAAGTGATGATATTGTTGAAGTTGTAGATGAAGAAATGGGTGAAGATTATGCTCGTTTTGCAGGTTTATCAAGCGAGGAAGATTTATCGGAGCCAATAAAAACTTCAATAAGAAAGAGACTACCTTGGTTATTTGTACTTTTGATTTTGGGAATGGTTATTTCAATTTTAATTTCTGGCTTTGAAGAAGCGATTGCTAATATTACCGTTGTTGTTTTTTTTCAATCAATGATTTTAGATATGGCTGGTAATTGTGGAACACAATCTTTAGCTGTAACTATTAGAGTATTAACGGATGAAGAAATAACTAATAAGAAATTGCTTAAAATGCTATTTAAGGAACTTAGAGTAGGTTTATTGAATGGCTTAATTTTAGGTATGATTTCTTTTTTAACAGTATTTACATTTTTATTTTTAACCAAAAAAGAAATTATTGTTGGTAGTGGCTTTAATCTAACAGATGTCATAATGGTATCTAGTATTATTTCTTTTTCATTATTTGCCGCTATGACTATTGCTAGTTTAGTTGGAACAATTATGCCAATTATTTTCAAAAAAATTAAGATAGATCCAGCTGTTGCTAGTGGTCCATTTATTACTACAATTAATGATATTGTTGCTGTTATTGTTTATTATGGATTGTGCACATTGTTTTTTCTAAATCTATAAATTTAAAAATATTAAAAACTTGCAAAATGAAGCAAGTTGCTGTAAAATACAATTAATATAATAAAGGAGAAAAATAAGATGAAAAAGACAATTAAAGTTTTAATGATAATGTTAACATTTATTACATCAATTTTCTGTGTTACTTCCTGTTTCGACAATGGAGGTTTATCAGGAAAGACTTACGAAGTAGTTGCAGCAGAAATGAGAAGTAATGATCCTGCTTATCAAGATAAATTGGATATGTATTCCGCTCTTTTATCAAATGATATAGGAAAGACTCTAATTTTTAATGCGGATGGAACTTTTGATGAAGAAAGCACATTAAAAAGTATTAATGGAATACAACCATTAAAAAAATGGCAAAAAAGTGGAAATGAAATTATTATTAATGAAGGTAGTAATTTGTATCCAACAGAAGCAAGTATCAGTGGTGACCAAATAATTATTAAAGTTGGTAATATTAACGGACTTCAATACGTTTATACTTTAGAAGAAGTAAAATAATTTAGAACTGTTAAGAGATTTCTTTCTTAACAGTTTTTTTATACTTGAAGATAATTAATTGAATGATTAGGTAAGTTTAATGATTTAGATTTTATGAGTTTGCTAAAAATACTAAAAAAAGTTTATTTTACCTTTAAAATAAGTTATAATTATTAAGAAGGGTGATATTAAAATGTTAGATAAAAATAATTATAAAAAATCAAGTGCTTTTACAAGAAGATCTTATAGAGATTTTGATTCAAAAAAAGTTGAAGATTGGAAAGTTAAAGCATTAATTGAGGCTGGTTTTGCTACTCAAACAGCTAGAAATCAAAAAAGTAAAGAATTTATTGTAATTGATGATAAGGGATTGATTTCTTCACTTAGAGAAGGGCAACCATTTTTAAGAGCATTAGATACTGCACCTTTAGTAATATTAGTAACTAGTGTCCCTAATTATCAAGATTTACCAAGCCCTCGTTTTTTAGAACAGGAGTTAGGAGCAACTACTCATCAAATTTGTTTGATGGCTGAAGAACTAGAATTAGGCGCTTGTTGGTGTGGTATGCATCCTGCTACTGATAGAGAGAATTTGATTAAACAAAAGTGTAATATTCCTGATAATGTTATTCTGTTATCATTGATTGCAATTGGTTATCCAAATGATAAATTACCTATTAATGATAAATATGAAGAGAGTAAGGTGCACTATAATGGCTGGTAATTTTAGAATTGGCTATTCTAGGGATACACATGTTTTGGTAAAAAATCGAGAACTATTTTTAGGTGGAGTAAAAATCCCTTATGATTTAGGTTTACTTGGTCATAGTGATGCTGATGTTTTATTGCACGCAATTGCTGAGGCAATACTTGGTGCTCTTGCATTGGGTGATTTGGGAACTTATTTTCCTGATAATGATCCAAAATATAAAAGTATAAATTCGCAAATAATTTTAAAAGAAGTTGTAAAAATGATGAAAGATAAAGGATATATGATTGGCAATGTTGATACTATGCTAATTATGGAATATCCTAAAATGCTGCCATATATTTACGAAATAAGAAAGTGTATTGCTGGATTATTAGAAACTAGCATTGATAATATAAGCGTGAAAGCTACTACAAATGAAAAAATGGGATATTTAGGTGAAAATCTTGCCATTGAAGCAAATGCAGTGGTTTTACTTGAGAAAAGAGGTTAAATATAATGAGTTTAGAGAAAGTTCGTGTAAGATATGCACCATCTCCGACTGGATTCTTACATATTGGTGGAGCAAGAAGTGCATTGTATAATTATTTGTTTGCAAAACATCTTGGTGGGGATTTTATTGTTAGAATTGAAGATACCGATATTGAAAGAAATGTAGAAAATGGTGAAGCTTCGCAACTTGAAGGTCTTGAGTGGCTGGGAATAATAGCTGATGAATCTCCTTTAAATCCAAATCCTCGTTATGCACCATATCGTCAAATGGAAAAACTTGATATTTATCGTAAATATGCCGAGGAATTATTAGCTAAAGGTTATGCGTATGAATGTTATTGTACTCAAGAGGAATTAGAAGAAGAAAGAGAATTACAACTTGCAAGAGGAATAGCTGCTCCAAAGTATCAAAGAAGATGTTTACATGCATCTAAAGAACAAATTGAACAATGGAAAAAAGAAGGTAGAAAACCTTGTATTCGTTTGAAATTGCCAGATCATCATATTATTAAATTTAATGATTTAGTAAGAGGAGAAGTTAGTTTTAATAATGATGATATTGGTGATTGGGTTATTATGAAGTCAAATGGAATTCCTACATATAATTTTGCTGTGGTTGTTGATGATCACTTGATGGGAATGACTCATATTTTAAGAGGAGAAGAACATTTATCTAATACTCCAAAACAAATTCAAGTATTTGAATATTTAGGTTGGGAAGTTCCAACATATGGTCATATGACATTAATTGTCAATGAGCATGGTAAAAAATTATCAAAGAGAGATCCTAGCATTATTCAATTTATTCAACAATATAAAGAGATGGGGTATTTACCAGAAGCAATATTTAATTTTATTTTATTGTTGGGTTGGTCTCCGATTGGTGAAAAAGAAATATATAGTAAAGAAGAAGCTATAGCAGAGTTTGATTATACTAGATTTTCGAAATCACCTTCAATGTTTGATCCAAATAAATTACGTTGGATTAATAATCAATACATGAAAAAATTAACTGACAAAGAAATATATGATTTGTGTCTACCTTTTCTTAAAAAAGAATATGGAAATGTTAGTGAAGATAAATGTCAAAGAGTAGTATTGTCATTTCAAGAACAATTGAGTTATGGACAAGAAATAGTAGAACTAGCACGTCCGTTTTTTACTAAAATAGATTATTCTTTATTAGGTGAGGAAGAAAAAATTGTTATGAATGATGCTAGTGTTTTAAATACTTTAAATGTTTTTAAAGAAGAATTAACTAATATTAAAGCGATAAATAACGATAATGTTAAAGCAATGTTGAAACAAGTACAAGTACGTGCAAATGTAAAAGGAAAAATGCTATATATGCCTTTAAGAATTGTCTTAACAGGATTAATGCATGGTCCTGATTTTACTTCGCTAATTCAAATATTGGGCGTTAATGAAATAAAGGAAAGAATAAATGAATATTTGCACCAAGCTTAATGAAACAAAAGTAATAAGAGATCCTATTTATTCATATATTCTTGTTGATTATAAGATTATTTGGGACTTATTAGCTACTTTTGAAGTACAGCGTTTACGTCGTATTTTACAACTTGCCGGTACAAATTATGTTTTCCCCTCATGTGAGCATACCCGTTTTGTTCATTCGCTTGGAACTTATGAGGTAACTCGAAAGATTGTAACCACTGTTGAAGATATCAAAAATTCGTTAACTGAGGAAGAAAAAGTTCAAGTATTGTGTGCAGCATTATTACATGATATAGGTCATGGCCCTTATTCACATTGTTTTGAAAGTTTTCATGAAATCTCGCATGAAGAATATACTAGTTTAATAATATTGGATAAAGATAGCGAGGTTAATAAAGTATTAGCTAAATATGATGAAAAATTACCAAATTTAATTTCAGCGATTATTAATCATACTCATTCTAATCCAATTTTATATCAATTGATTTCAAGTCAAATTGATGCCGATAGAATGGATTATTTATTAAGAGATGCTTATATGAGTGGTACACCATATGGAAGTTTTGACGTAAATAGAATTATGCGAATTATGAAAGTAAAAGATCATAATATTGTTTACAAAAAAAGCGGAGTTGCTGCAATAGAAAACTATATTATGGGTAGGTATCATATGTATGAGCAAGTATATTATCATCCGGTGTCAACTTGTGTAGAAATTTTATTTGCCGCTTTTTTAAAGAGAATTAAGGAATTATATTTAAAAGAATATAAATTTAATTTTGATATTTCTATTTTAGTTCCTTTTTTAAAAACAAATGAAAAAGTTGCAATTAAAGATTATGTAATGTTAGATGATATTGTTGTAAATTTTTATTTAAAACAAGCATTAAATGAAGATGATTTAATTTTAAAGGATTTAGCAAGAAGAATAATTTATCGTGATTTATTAGATTACGAAATTTTAAAGGATAAGAAAAATATTGAAAATAGAAAAAAAGAAGTGTATGCAAAAGGATTTAATCCTGAATATTATGTTATAGCACTTCGCTTACGTCGTAATATTTATAAAAAATATGGAGATGTCAATTATGCAGGTATCAACATTTTATTGGATGATGGAACAGTAGAAGAGATAACAAAAGTATCACAAATTGTCGAAGCTATTTCTAATTCAAAAATTGTTAATAATGAGGATACAATTTTATATTATCCACCAATAAAGGAGTAATAATATGTTAATGTTAAGTAGAAATGATTATTTAAAAATAGAGGAATTGATATATTCAAGGGCTAGAGATTTAGAAATAGCTCTATTTCAACATTATATGGATAATGAGGATAAATTAATGGCAGTTCACGCTTTAACAATTTATCAAAATAGAGATGGTGGCTTTGGTCATGGTTTAGAACCAGATTCATTAAATCCAAATTCAAGTGGGATTCAAACACAATATGCTTTAACTATTTTAAAAGAACTTGGATGTGATCATTCAAATCTTGATGAAGTAACTGAGTATGTTGTATATCGTGCTTTGCATTATGTTTTTCATTATGCAATAGATGATAATGGCTACATTCCTGCTACTATTCCTACTAATAATGATTTTCCGTGTGCTAGTTGGTGGAAACATAATGAAGAAACTTATAAAAAGGAATGGGCATATAATCCAACAGCATATTTGTATGCTTTAGGATTGTGGTTTACAAATCCTGCCCATAAATATTTTAAACGAATTATTAAATTGTTACCTAGTTGTTTGAATCATTTTTTTGATTGTGAAAAAATAAATAAATATGAACTTCGTTGTTATATTGAATTATATGATGTTTTATTGAAGAAGAATATTATGCCTGAATTACATAAAAAGTTAGAAAATAAGATAAACCAAGAAATTGACAATTTGATTGTTGCTGATTTGAAAAATTGGGGAACTAATGACTGTGTTATGCCATTAGATTTATTAGTATATGATTATTTAATAAATAGTGAAGAAAGAAAAAGACTTGTTGAAAAGAATTTAGATTTCTTGCTTACTTCTCGAGGAGAGGGAATGTGGGATATTAATTGGACATGGTGCAATGAATATCAAGAATTTGAACTTCAAAAAATTAAATGGCGTGGTGTTATTACTGTGAAAAACTTAACACTTTTAAAGAAATATAAGCGAATTGAAGAAATAAATAATTAGTTTAGACTTATTTCGACAAAAAGCGCAAAATCTATATGTTATAATCCAAGTTGTTTAACTTGGATTTTTTTATGGAGGAAGCGAATTAATGAAAATCGATGAAAAAATAATTTATAAAGTTTTAAGAAATTTTAAAATAGCGAATGATGAACTAGTTGCTTTAATTAAAGAAATGTCGATTGAACAAATTAAGGATACTGCTAAAAAAATGAATAATTCTTTTAATAATAAGAGTGTAATAATCGAAGAATTAGTTAGTATTATTTTAAAAGATATTACTATGGAAATTGTTGAGTCATTATTACAATGTAATAATGAAAATGCTATTTTAGATTTAAAAAATTCATATCTAAATTGTGTCAAAGATTGTAAAAATTAATAGTATTTTTATAATCATTAATATATAATAAAAATAGAAGGAAGGTGGTTAATATGCACTATACTTTGAAAAAGTTACGACCATCAATAATTATAAGTGTTATTGTAATATTAGTGTCATGTTTGATTTATATGTTCTCAATAAATGCTATCGATATATCTGATAGTGAAATGAGTGTAACCAAACATCAAATGAATGTTACAATAGAAAGAAATGGAGCTATTTATGTTACCGAAGATGTAACATTAAAATTTGATTCTTATTGGAATTATTTAATTAAAGATATTGGCTTTAAAAAAGATGAAAGTGTTGAAACGCAGTTGGGTTTTTCGATAAATGATGCTCAATCTTCCTTTGATGAAGGATCCTTTAAGGTAGAAATGTATAATGAAAATGGAGAATTATTATCACCTAGCATTAATGACAACAGAGATTTAGATCAAAATAAATATCGTTCTTATGAAATGCGACTTAATGGAGCCTTTGTTACTGGTGTTAGAATGCATTATGAGTATCGCATTTTAGATGCAGTAACTGTCTATAATGATATTGCAGAACTTAACTGGATATTAATCGATGATTTAGATTATCGCACAAAAAATATTAATATCAATATAAAACTGCCAGATGCTATTAATAATGAAGATGAAATCATGTTTTTTGGACATGGTGTAAGTAGAGATAATGCAGTAAAACAAGAAGGAAAAATGTTTAAAATTAATATTGATAAATTACGATCTGGAGAGATGGTAGAAGTTAGAATTTTATTTGATAAAAATGCTATTGAATCAAATAAAATAATTACAAAAGATGCCAAGGAAGTTATTTTAGACATTGAAGAAAATATTGCTAAATCCCAAGAACAATTAAGAAGAAATTATAATATAAGTAGTATTGTTGTTTTAACTGCTTTTATTTTAATGGTTATTATGGTTGCTTTTAAGGTGAAGAGAGTATATTTTAAATTTGATAAAGAAAGAGTTTCAAATTTTGATAGTCAATATTATCGTGAACTGCCTAATACTTATAGTCCAGCTGAAATGGGAATGTTAATTAATTATAATGAATTAGGAAAAAATGAACTTGAAGCAACTCTCATGGATTTGATAAGACGAAAGTATATTTTGTTAGATATGAATGGTTGTTCAACTTTAGATGAAAAACCTAATTATAAGTTTATTTTAAATGAGGAAAAGAAAAATAATGATTTAAAGGAACATGAAAGAAAACTACTTGATTGGTTTTTTGATGACATTGCTGATGGAAATGAACTAACCCTAAATCAATTAGATGAATATTTGAGTAAAGAAAGAAATGCTAAAAAATATTTAGAAGCTTCAAAAGAGTGGGGACAATCAGTATTGAATGAGAGTCGCAAAAATGATTTCTTTGATGATGTTGGTGAAGCTAAAAAAGAAAGTAGTTTTGCTATAAGTTTAGCATTTTTAGTAGCTGTTGTTGCCTTTTTTGGCTATGTTGTTGGTGGTTTTAATGAGGGGATTGTTTTAATAGGAATTGCTATTGCTATTGGAATTATTTTTTCTGCATACGTTGCTCAGATTAAACGTAGAAGTTTTCAAGGTAATGAAGATTATGTTAGATGGTTGGCTTTTAAAAACTTCTTGTTAGATTTTTCGAATTTTGATGATTATCCAATGCCATCTATTATTGTTTGGGAGCATTATTTAGTTTATGCTACTGAATTTGGAATAGCTGGAAAAGTTGAAGAACAAATGCGTTTAAAATTTGAAAAAATGGATTTGAATATTCAAGAGTATCTTCAAACAAATTCATCAAGTTATATGCGATATCATTTTTCTTGCTACTATTTCCATCATAGAATTAGTTCAACCTATGTAATTGCTAGATCTACAATTCAAAAAGCAGAGGCTGCAAGGGCTGCTTCAAGTGGTAGTGGTGGCAAAGGAGGATTTGGTGGTGGAAGATCCTTTGGCGGCGGTGGCGGCGGAATGCGTGGCGGTCGCTAAGTTCATAATTATTATTTTCTTGAAAAATAATAAAGTTTAGTTTATATTATTTATGTAAGATAAAAAAGGAGTGAATTATATGCTTACATTTATTGGTACAGGTGCTATTATTGGAATAGTAATTGCTGTGATTGTTGTAATATTAATTATTTGGCTTGTTTCATGGTTCATTAAGACATTTAACAAACTTGTTAAATCTCGCAATAAAGTAAGAAATTCATTTAGTCAAATAGATGTTCAATTAAAAAGACGTTTTGATTTAATTCCAAATTTAGTCGAAACAGTTAAAGGATATGCAAATCATGAGAAATCAATTTTAGAAGAATTTGCCAAAGCTAGACAAATGTATCAACATGCCGCTAACACTAATAACATTAATGAAATGGCTGATGCTAGTAATATGATTACAAATACATTATCTAGATTAATGATTGTAAAAGAACAATATCCTGAACTTAAAGCAGATACACAATTCAATAAAATGATGTCTGAATTAAAAGATACTGAAGATAAAATTTCTTATACTCGTCAATTTTATAACGATGTTGTATTACAACATAATAATTTAGTTGAAATGTTTCCTACTTCAATCGTTGCTAATATGAAGAATTTTAAAACTGAGGAATTCTTTAAAGTAAACGAAGCTGAAAGAGAAAATGTTAAAGTAAATTTTAATTAATAATAAAGAGGCATATCATGCCTCTTTATTTGTCCACATAGCTCAGTTGGATAGAGCACTTCCCTCCTAAGGAAGGGGTCGCAGGTTCGACTCCTGTTGTGGACGCCAATAAAAAAGAAAAACGCTTGGAAAAATTCAAGCGTTTTTTTGCTTCAAGTATTTTTTTAGTATACAATTAAAATAATAAAAGAAACTTTGATATAAGATTTAAACACATTACTTATTTTCTAAACAACTTTTAAATTTTGAGTTATTGTCTTAAAGAATTCTTCACTCCATAAGTCTAATTTTGATTTATCTTTTATGAAAGGTAATACATCTTGTTTTGCTTGTTCAATGTTTAAATTCTCAAATCTTTTATTTAATAATTTTTTTAAATTATCAAGGTTCAAATCATAATCTTCACTAATGTAATTTGATTGAATTAGTTTTGCTTTTAAATTCTTTAAATTAACTTTTGCACCAATAGATAAGAAGAAAACATAATCATAAAAATCTCTACCTTTGACTCTAGACTTCCAATTTCGACAAAGACAGGCGTGGATTTTTCCAGCAAATAATGATGATAAATCATATAATTTTACTTGATATGGTGATGGCAATAAACCAAACTTCGTTTCGTAAGTAGCACCAATTGGTGAATATACATCAACTTCGAATTTAATTCGTATAGTTTCATCCTTATTTATAAATTTGGCATCTTCACTATTTTCATAAAAGCATAAAATATGCTCTTTAGTATTTCCTTTTAAAAATGCTGATTTTATGTTTGAATCAAATGACTTAGTTTTTTCGATTGCAGTGAAATCTAAACCTAATGATTTTGTTTCATTTTCAATATATGGAAAATATTTGGTTAAATCAAAATTTGGATTTTGTGTAACTAAAGAAAAGTCTAAATCTTCGCTAAATCTATCTAATCCATAAAAAATTCTTAATGCTGTACCACCATAAAATGCGGCTTCTTTAAAAAAACCACCACGAGATAAACCACAAAGAACGATTTCTTGCACTATTTCTTTAATGGCATTTTTCTTATCTTCTATGTTATTTATCTGATATTTTGCTAGCATTTGACTTAATACTTGTTGCATTTTACTTTTCTCCTTTAATCATTTTGGCAAGTAAATTTAGGTTTGTTGAGTGATAAAGTGGAGCAAGTTCTACAATTTCTTGCTTGTTTAGTTTATTAAAACTGTCTTCATCAATTCTTAAATCATCAAATAATAACAGACGTAATTTTTTAATACTTTTTACTGGTGAAATTGTGTATAACTTATCACAAAGTGCTTTTTCAGGTGTTGCGATTTGATATAAGTATTCTCCATCTTGAACGGCAATTACGCCTAAGCTAAACACAGCATTTGGCACATCTCTGTATATAAAAGTCCCAAACCTGTTTTTGTAAGTCTTAATTTTCTTTTTGTTGTAAGAAGCACATGTGAATGTGTTATATACTGTTTCAGGAATTAGTCCTTGCTCGTATAATACGTAATCAAAAGATAAATAAGAAGGCCCATAAATAAATTGTGCAAGCTTTGAGCCATGCACATTGATATTTGTTTCATAAATTCCTTTAACAAGTGGAAATAACTTTCCATTCTTTACTTCTCTACCAATTTTGGTTATAGGATTTGAATAATCACTATATCGTTCTTTTAATTGTTGAATTGTAATTATCATAACATTTTCTCCATATAATATCATTATATAGTATTATCTGGAGAAAATCAATAATTTAGAGCAAAATATCTCTCGAAATTTATATTTTCAAAACAAAATAAATATTAATATTAATCAAAGTACACAGGAATAATTAAAAATAATATTTATAAATATAAATTTTTTGATTTTATCTTAAAGAAGGATGTACAGGTTCGACTCCTGTTGTGGACGCCAATAAAAAAGAAAAACGCTTGGAAAAATTCAAGCGTTTTTTTGTGCTTAATTATATTTAATTTGCAATAAAAAACTAATTAATAATTTATCGAAGAAAATTATATTGATAAAAAAATAATGCAACATAAATAATGTTGGTATTTGATGTAAACTAAAATTGAGTTTTAGATAGGGGGAGTCTTATAGATATAAATGTAATTGTTAAAAGTAATTTTATAAATGAAAAAAATTAATTAAATATGGTTTCTTAAAAAAATATAGATTAAAAGAATAAAGGAATAGATAGTATGAATGAAAAAAAAGAAAAAGAAGAAATAATTGATCCATTGACAACAGATAAGGCTGAAATTTATTTAGAAGGATTACGAATAGCTACTGATATTGGTTCAATTTCTTGTGTGATTTTACAAAGAAAATTGAGTATTAGTTATGCTTTTGCTTTTAGAATTATTGAATGGATGATAGAACAGGGGTTTATAGTAAAAGGGTTAAAGAAAGATTATATAAAGAAAGTTTTAATAACTCCAAAGGAATACGAACACTTTAGAGAAAATTTAAATATTCAAGTTTAAAAATAATTAATATGTAAAGAGTTCTATTTATTTGCATAAAAATTTTAATAATTGAAAAGGTAGTGAAAAATTTTATGAAATTTAGAAAAAATGATACATTATCATTAAATGAAAAAGAAACTATTGTCATCAAGGATTTTCTTGGTGATGGTGGTCAGGGTGAAGTATATTTAGTTAAATATAATGATAGTGAGTATGCACTTAAAGTATATAAAAAGGTTGAAAGTTCTGATTTTAGATATAATTTAAAAAATAATATTGAATGTGGGTCTCCATCTAGCGCTTTTCTTTGGCCGAAACTTTTGTTGGATTTTGATGATGGCAAAATTGGATATATTATGGATGTTAGACCTAAAAATTTTGTATCATTTGTATCTTATCTTACTGGAATAAATAAGTTTAAATCAAAACAAGTAATGCTTAAATGGTGTGTTGAATTATGTCTTGCATTTAAAAAATTGCACGAAATGGGTTACTCATATCAAGATTTAAATGATGGAAGTTTCTTTTTTGATCCTGAGACGGGGGATTTATTAATTTGCGATAATGATAATGTTACAGCAGATAAAAGAAACTTAGGTATTTTAGGTAAAATGAGATATATGGCTCCAGAAATTGTCCGAGGAGATAAAAATTTCAAAGGAGAAAAACAAATGCCTGATGTCCATTCGGATAGATTTTCTCTTGCGATTATTCTTTTTATGGCTCTTTGTTTAGGAAATCCTTTTGAGGGTGAACGGCTAAAAGAATATGATATTATTGATGAACAGGCTGAATATGAAATGTATGGAGAAAAACCAATATTTATATATCACAAAACAGATAAATCCAATCGCCCTATTCGTGGCTATCATTCAAGTGTATTAAAGCGTTGGGCATATATTCCCTTATATATTAAAGAAGCTTTTCATAGAACATTTGTAGATGGACTTATTGATAGAGAAAATGAAAGAACTACCGAACTTGAATGGCTTAAACTTTTAACTAAATTTAGAGATGAACTTATTACTTGTCCGTATTGTGGTTATGAATATATTGTTGGTTTTTCTGAAAAGAAAAAATATAACATTTGTCCTTTATGTGGCAAAGAAACAAAAGAAATATGTTCACTATATATAGGTAGAAATATTATATCACTTGAACTTGGTAAAAAAATTTATACAAATCACGTAGACAAGTATTCATCAACATATAATACAGCAGTAGGTGTTGTTGTTGCGAATAAAAAAGATTCATCACTTTGGGGGATTAAACTAAACTTAACTGCTGATGTGGAAATAAAAGATATTAATGGAACAATTAAAGTAATTAAAAGGGATGGAATTATTCCTATCATTAGAAATTTAAAAATCAAATTTAATGAAAATACAATAGGAGAAATAAAATAATGAAAAATGTAGATAGAGTATTAGGTGATGGAATTGCTAGACAAGAACTTAATTTATTATTTATGATTGATAATTCTGGTTCAATGGAAGGTGAAAAAATTGGAGCAGTAAATAATGCAATTCGAGATGTAATAAGTATTATGCCTGAAATTCAAGAAGATACTTCGGATGCAATTATTAAGATTTCAGCATTAAAATTTAATGATGATGCAAAATGGGTTTATAGTGAACCTAAATCTGTAGGAGAATTTAAATGGTTAGATATTTCTTCTAATGGTGGTACAAATTTGTCATGTGCTTATGATGAACTAGCAAAGTGGCTTACAAAGAAAGAAAAAGGGGGACAAATGCCCGACATTGGTGGGGTGGCTCCAATTATTATCTTGATGACTGATGGTATGCCTACAAGTTATGATTGGCAGAATCATTTAGATTCTTTAAAGAAAAAAGGATGGTTTAGAGTTGCACTTAAATATGCTTTAGCGATTGGAATTGAAACTCAAGAAGCGATGGATGTTCTCTCTAAATTTACAGGTAATCCTGAAACGGTGTTAAAAGTATATACTGCTGAAGCGCTTCGCAAGGTAATTAAGGTTATCGCAGTTACTGCTTCAAAAGTAAAATCAAATTCTTCTCTAATGGGTGCAGGTGCAACAAATAATGAAATTGCTCAAATTGAGATTGCTAAGAAATTTGATGATATTAAAGATATCGAATGGTAAAAATATGGATAAAATTGCAAAGCAAAGATTGAATATAATAATCCTTGTTGATTGTTCTAAGAGTATGCAAGGAGAACGAATAGGAAAAGTAAATTCTGCTCTTCGTGATATAAAATCACAACTTGTTAAGATGCAAAATGATAATGTCAATGTTGATTTTTATCTTACTGTAATTCCCTTTTCTACGGATGCTTATTTTCTTAATGGGGATAGATGCAAAGAGATTGAGAACTTTGATTTTAAAGATATTAAAAGTGGTGGGTGGAGTAATCTACATATAGCTTATCAAAGACTTGCAGAAATATTGAAGAAAGAAAGCAAAGGAGGCATTATGCCAGATTTTGGTGGAGTTGCACCCATACTTTTGCTTATGACTGATGGACATCCTAGTAAATATCCAATAAAAGAGGAAATGGAAATATTAAAAAAGCTTCCTTGGTTTAATGTTGCTTTGAAGTATGGTATTGCTATTGCGATTAAGGATCAAAGAACTCATGATGTTCTTTATGACTTTGTAAATGGAAATGGAGATGTTATCGAGTGTTTTGATACAAAAATGTTAGAAAATATTATTAAAATTATAGTTTTGACGGCCTCTAAAGTTAAATCAAGTTCGATGATAGTTAAAAATAATAAGAATGTTACAATGTTACAAGAAGTTCAGCAACAAGTACAACAAGCTCTTTTAGAAGTAAATGATTGGGAGTGGTAAAATGATTGCGTATTTCACAAAAACTAGTATTGGTTATTCTCATCTTAAAGAAAATAAATGTTGCCAAGATTATTCTGCTTGTTATCATGATGAAGAACGAACAATTATTACGGCTTGCGATGGTCATGGTGGAAATATTTATATAAGAAGTCACTGGGGGAGTAAATTTGCTAGCAATGCAGTCATTTCGGTATTAAAAAAAATTGAACGCTCTGACTTTTATAAATATTCAAAAAGAGATATTTGTAATAATTTGCGTTTAAAAATTCTTTGTGAATGGAATGAATTGGTTGAAAAGCATTTAGCAAAAAAAACATTATCGAAACGTGAAGTTTTAAATTTAGATAAAGATAGTATTTTTAAATTAAAGCAAAATCCTGAAAAAGCATATGGAACAACATTAAATGCTGCTATGATTTTGGGCAATAAACTTTTATGTGTTTCTATTGGAGATGGCGGCATTATTATCATAAAAAAAGGAGAGGGTAATTTAGCTTTTTCTGAAGATGATGAAATGGTTGCTAATATCACTTGTTCAATGTGTCAAGAAGATGCTTATAAAAAAATAAAAATAGAAATATATAATTTTTGTGATTTTGATGGTGTGATTGTTTGTACTGATGGTCTTATTAATCCATATCAAAATATGAAGAATTTTGGAGATAACTTTATAAAACCGATTTGTATAAAGATGCATGAAGGTAAATATAGAGAAATTGATGAATATATTAATCTTATGGGAAAAAATATTGGCATTGGTGATGATGTTTCTTTTGGGATTGCTATGAAAACAGCGATTTCTTTAAGGAGTTATAAAAAATAATGAAATTTATATGTGCAATAGAATACTTGTATCATCATCGCACAAATGATGAAGAATTTACAAATCCTTTTTTTCTTTATTGTAGAATGGCAGATTTATGCAGCGCAAACTATGAAGATAAACAGAAAAATTTGCTATTTTATCATATAAACAAAAAAATAAATATGATTAAAGCTATATTAGATAAAGATAAAAGTATTTCTTTAAAATATAAATATGTTGCTGATTTATTAAGCTATAATAGTTTTCAAAATTTATTGGAATTACTTAAATCTGTTTTATTTCCTGAATATATAAAAATAGAAAATTTTCAAAAACAAAAAAATGATGTTGTTAAAACTATAATTCAAAAGGCAGATGTTTCTGAAAAAATTGAAGCAAGAACAGTTTTAAAATCTACATACACTAGTCATATTTATATTGATGAAATAGTTGGGTTAATTATTGCAGTAGGAATATGTTTAACGGCAATTTTATTTATAATCTTTGCCTGTGTTTTTAATTGGCCTTGGCTTGTTTGGCAATGGTTAATTGGTATTGTAGTAGGTATTTTGTTAGCTGTAAGTGGTACTGCAATAATAATGTGGCTTGATAATGAAACATTAGTTGATTATTATGTGCTTGGCACCATTGTTTTGGGATTTAGTATGATATTTAATCTTATTTTATTTTTAATATTTAGAGATAATTACAAGATAATTTTTTATTGTTTTTCATTATTTGAACTTGTTACTGGCATTATTCTTGTTGCTTCAACATTTCATAAGATAGAAAAAAACTGGGGTAAAATACAAATCTTGGAAATAGTTTTAATAATTTTACTTTTTTCTTTATCGCTCATGTTTTAAAGAAAATAGCTCTATTTTGTCTAAAATCATAAGTAATAAACAAAAAAATATATCTCCAAATGATTTCATAATCTCCTTTAAACAGTAACCAATACCTAATATATAATATAAAAAGAGTGGTGGTTGATATGAGCAAAACATCGCAATGTATAGAATTACTAAAAATTTTGTATAGTCGTAATAGAATTGTTAGCATTAATGAATTATCAGATATTTTAGAAACTAATCCACGTAATATTCCTGAATATATAAATGAACTTCGAGATTGTGGATATTACATTAAAACTATTCATGGTAGATATGGTGGTTACTTGTTAGAAAGACACAGTATATTTCCAGCCTTAAAACTTACTAATACTGAAAAAGAAGGTTTGATGGTTGGTTATGAATATTTATTAGCTCGCAATGATTTTATGGAAATAAATGAGTATAGAAAAGCTATGGGGAAAATCGCTTCTTCAATTATGAATAATGACATAATGACTGATTGTACTTTGATTGTAAATAGATTTCCTCTTGCTATGCCTCAAGAAGAACTTGAATGTAGATATCTTGCAATTCAGCAATGTATCACAAGCAAAAATGCTTTGGATATTGAATATCTCTCATTAAATAATGAAGTTATCAAGCGAACGATTAATCCATATAAACTTTATATGTACAATAATGCTTGGTTTGTTTTAGGGTTTGATGAAACAAAGGGAGATATTAGATATTTTAAAATTAATCGTATTCAAAAATTTGAAATTCAAAATCGGAAGTTTAGAGTATCGCTTTATTATAATGAAAGTAACTATCTTGATGAATATGGTATGAAGAATAATGGTGATTGGTATCCAATAAAACTAAAATTAACTGGAAATTATGCAATGATTGTCAAAGAACGTATTTATGGCAAGGATCAAGAGATTGAAGTTATAGATAATAAAACAACAATTCTTTCTTGCAAGATGCAAAATGAAAATAATATTTTAAAATTTGTTCTTGGTTATGGAGTTGATTGTGAAGTTCTCGAACCAGAATGGTTAAAGGAAAAAATTATTGAAACAATAAAAATAATAAGTGAAAAATTGCACATAACTTAACAATATTTTGAAAGTTAGAAAAATTCTAGATTAGAGGCGATGATATAAATGAAAAAAATATTTATTTTGCTAACCTGCATCTGCACATTATTTATGTTGGATGCGTGTGATTCTATAAATAATAACAGAACAACTACATCGAATTTTCAGGTGATATTTTTTGATATAGAAAATAGTTCTGATGGCAGTATTCATTATGATGGTGTTAAAAATGATAAAACATTAGGAAATTCGAGTGTGAAGCCGGCTGATTGCTATATGATAAAAGCAGGAAATACTGAAATTCTTGTTGATGCAGGTTCGCAATTGCAATCAAGTGCTCGGGTGGCAAAAGTTTATCAAGAAAACGTTATAAAAAAAATTGAAAAATATTGTGTCGATGGCATACTTGAATATTTAATTGTTACGCATGGCGATTCTGATCATTTAATAGGTTTGGCTGTTGATGGAGGCTTATTGGATTATTTTAATAGTAATGATAAGAAAATTGAGAAGATTATTGATTTTGATAGTGATATGGTTACTTATTTAAGTGATAGTAATGGAAATGATATTTTTCCAAGTGGATATAATAATTTTTTTGAGGCTGCAACTACTATTAATAATTATAGAACGAAAAGAGATAAATTAGTTGTTGAAAAAGGTACAAAACATATTCCGGCTGCTTCTTTCTTTAAAGAAACTGATTTTTTAAAAGATAATACTTTAGTTAATGCTATGCCTAATAAATATTTAGAAAACTATTATATATTAGATAAAAATAAAAATTTAACTACAAAAATAAATACTTCTTATTTGACAAATTTTTATTATTTCTCGGATGATATTATTTATCATCAACATTGTAATACCCAAAGTAAAGAACCAGAAGATTCTAATTTAAGTTTTAAAAGTAAATATAAAGATGTAGATTTAAGTTTTGGTGAATTAAAAAATATGAAAGATAGATATTATTTTTCAATTCCCCTTGAAAATAATGTGGAATTAAGAATACTTTACAATTGGTTTTATGATCATTTTTATAGACATTCTTTTGGTTCTGAAGATCATAATAATATCTCGGTATGTTTTGAAGTTGTAAGTGGAAAAAAAGAGTTTTTATCATTTGGAGATTTAGGATTTGGTGAAACAGGTCTTATTAATTACTATCAAGGAACAAATATTTTGAGCAACATAGATTGTTTTAAAGCTTCACATCATGGCAGTACAAGTAATGGTGAAAATTCACAAGAACTGTTTAAATTAATTAAAGCAAGTGTTGTGATTGTTCCAGGGGTAGCACAAATAAATAGAGATATTTTAAAAGAAAGTGGTAGAACAACGGATCCAATTTACAGTGGTTTAAGTAATGTTGCTGTTATGAAAGAAAGCTTCTTTGATAATGTAAAATGTGGAAATCTTAATACCAAAATATATTGCACACAAGTAGCTCAATTATTGGATACTCAAAGTGGATTTTCATTGATTTCTGCCCCATTATATGGCGATATAATTGTTAAGTTTACAAATAATAATGTTAAAGTTGAGGGTTCCTATAAAGGAATAGTTGATAGCTATATATCGAGTTCTTCTTATGATATGAAACATTTTAAATTTTCTAACGAAAAAGATGGTGAGATACTACCATACAGTGAAACCGAACATTATAAAATTATTTTTCAAAATAAAGGAAAAGAGGAATAACAAATGAAAAGAATTTTATTTATTATATTTATTATATTAATTGCTAATTTTGGCGGGATTAGTGGCTGTAATCACAAAAATGTTCAACAAGTTGAGCAAACTCCGATTACTTGTGATATAAAATTCGCTAAAAAAGTAGATGAAAAATTTCAAGCACTTGAATGGTATAAAGAAAATATTTTTGAGATTAATACTAAAATTTATGTTATCGTTGACTTTACTTTGATTAACTATGGTGAAGAAGATGATTTTCTTGAATTTAAAATTCAAATCCCATATGCAAAATATTATTCAACTCACGAATACGAAAAGGGGGTTATCGCACCAAAGGAAGAATATAAAGATGTCATACAAGATGATGGAAGTATAGAGCAAATGATTGAATTATCAGATATGGTGTTCAATGTTAAAGCGGGACAAATTCCTTTTCATTATACATATTGCTTTTCTATTCAAGCCAATCAAGTATGTAATGATGTGGATTTTAAAGTTGTATTTATATCTGATGCTGGAATAATAATAGCTCGTAATCAAACGTTTTCTAAAGCATATTCTTTTATTCAAGTGGAAGAAGGTGAAAATAATGAAGAACAAATCTAAACAATCTTTATCGGTTTTTATGATAAGTATTTTAGTAGCAATTGTTTCTGTTATGATTTCGTTGTTTGCTTTTATCGATTTGTCAATTAAGATGCAAGCTGAAGCAAATGATATTCTTGCAATTTATGAAAAAACAGATTATGAATACATTTTAAAAAATCCTTCTAATAATCAAATTGCTGAATTTGCAAAAAATTCTTCAATTAAAAAAGTTATTCCATATTATCAAATAGTTTATACTTTTAAAATAGCTAATAAAGATATAGAATTAAATTTAAAATCTATTGATGACTTACAAGATTTAAACTTTACTGAATTCGCTGAGAAACGCTTAATTGAAAAGAAAGAAGTTTCTGGTAATGAGATATATCTTGATTATAGTTTATCAGCAAAATTTTCTTTAAAATTGGGTGATATAATTGGTTCAAATGTAATGGAATTTGTTGTTGCAGGCTTTTATCAAAATTATGATGCCCAATTGGCTTTTGTTCCAAATCTTAAAAATATTATTGGAAGTAAATTAACTTATACTGGGGTTTATGTTGATGTAGATAATATTGCTGATTTCAATACAAGTATTGTAGAAAATTACAAACCTATGGCTACTTTAAAGGAAAGAGAAGCTTTTTCAGACGATGAAGCATATCAAGCTTATTTAAATGATTTTAATAATAGAGATTATAGTGCTTATATTGTAGATAAGAGTACTGGATATGAAGTAGCAAAGGAATCTTTTGAAAATAAAATATGCGAAGCAAAATCATTATATATGACTGCCGGTATTGTTGCTGGAGTAATTGTTTTATTAGGATTAATCAGTCTTTCTTTGTTGTTTGCCAAAAACGTTAAGTATGAAGTGGTTGATGGAGGAAGAAAAACAGTAATTTCTAGATATGTATATGGTTCTATGCTTTCCTTAATAGGAGTTGTTGTTACTTGGGTAATTGGTGTTGATTCAGCGATTGCTTCTCAATTGCACTTCATTAATTTATTAAATGTATTGTCATTAGGTTGGACAAGTTTATTAATTCCAATTATTGGAGTTATTATGGGAATGATTATAAATATTGCTATAGTACGAGGATATAAAGAAAAACGAAAATGAAAAGAATTGGATATATTTTAAAAACAAAGAACTATTATCTTACTTGCTTAATATTGACTATTCTATATTTAATAATTTCTTTTTCATTTTCAAATTATTGGATGCGTACAAGTGAAACATTAAAAACATTTAATCAGTGTTCTGCAAGTATAATTGCTTATGATACTATAGCTGATACAAAAGATAGCTTTGCTAATTATGAAAGAAATGTAAGAGTGGCATTAAGGGAAGAAGATGGTGAATCTTTTAATGTTTTTGCTTATCAGTTTTTAGAAAATACAAGATATAGTGATAAAACTATTATTAATTCTAAAAATGTTATATTTGGTGATTTTAAAGTTCTTGAAACTAATGAAATAGCAATTCCTAATTCTATAGCTAAACAATATCATTTACAAGTTGGTGATAGAGTGTTTGTGGCTGGGAAAAAATGTGAATTAAAATTTATATTTCGTGATGTATATCAAATATATGAGGTAAATTATTCTATTAGTCAAACAATTGTATTGCTGGGAATAAATACGATTGAAAATGATATAGAGATTGTTAATTATTGCAATTTTGATCCCGCTGAAACTATGCATCAACAATTACGAAATTTAAATCCAATACGCAATAAACTTGTTGTCCAAAGAATGGTTTATTTTATTAATATTTCCTTAATAATAGCTATATGTTCGTTGATAGTTATGTTATTTAGAAGAAAAGAAGAAATAAGAAGTTTTAGGAATTATCGATTTTCAGGAGGAAAATTAATAATTGTTAAACTGTTATTGATAGAACTCATATATATTATTCCTTGTTTATTATTGTTTTATGGTTTAGGAATGCTTATGTCTATTTCGATTACGCTTCTTATAATTATATGTATTATTGCGATAGTTAGTTGGTCAATAAATCTATGTGTTCTTTCTAGTAGAATTATGAGGTGATATTTATGCAACCGATATTAAAAATAGAAAATATGAATATTTCTTTTCCTCAAAAAAATGGGAAAAAGATTATTGTTGAAAATGGTAAATTTGAAGTAAATGCTGGAGAAATTGTTTTAATTTTAGGTGAGAATGGTGCAGGAAAATCAAGTATTTTTCGCTCAATTGTGCGGGAAGATACAATTCAAACAAATGATAAAAGAGATATGTATTTCAATGGGATACTAATAGATTCACCTGCTAAATTAGATTTGTTTAGAAGATCAATTGGATATGCAAGACAAGAAGATGATGCGGATAGATTTTTTTCAAGAAATGTTTGGAGATATATTAAAGATTATGTTGAAATATCTCAACAATTAAATAAAGATGAAACCGAAAAAGCCATTAATGAAGTTTATAATAAGCTACATTGTGATAAATACGCTGATGGTGAATTTAAAGATAGAAAACTATCTAAATGTAGTGGTGGTGAAAAGCGAATGGTTACTTTACTAGCTGCTTTATCAAGAACTAAATCAAGTTTATTTATTCTTGATGAACCGATAAACAATTTAGATGCCTATCACGCTAGGCTCTTAAATAATTATTTGGTAGCATTAAAAAAAAGAGAAAACCCACCTGGAATCCTTATAATTACGCATTGTCATATGTTTCAATGTGTAGATAGGGTATATAAACTTTCAAAAGGTAAATTATTAGAAATAAAAGATTATAATCCTAAAAGTTGTTACGGAGAATGTGATGAATGTGGATTATATGTAGAGGAGGATTAAAAATGAGAAGACAATATAAAATTATATGTAGTGTTTATTGCCTAGTTTTAGCAATGTTTCATTTTTTTCAGCCAAAGAATTTGGTTAATGTGATTGAAGCAAATAATACTGAAATTACTGCTCAAGATATTATTAAAATGTCTGAAGCTCTAAATATGAGTACAGATAGTGAAGTATATGATATTGGTACTAATCCTTATCGTATTTTTGATGTTAATAATAAGGAATTTGAATCACTTTTTATAAGTTCAAATATTACAGATTCTAAGAATTATTCTTTTTCAGGAAATAGTAGAGCAGATATTTCTTCGAAATATAGTAAAGAAAGAGCATATGGTATGAATGCTGAAATATCGGGGGTTCCTATTTTTGAAGTATCTGCCAATATTGATGCGAACTTCCAAACTAATATAAGCTCATCATTGGAAATGATAAATGAAGAATATTATGAATATTTTGAAAGATATCAACAAACACGAGTAATTACAACAAATTGGTTATCAAATGATCTAACTGAATATTTTTCAAAAAGTTTTATTAATGATTTGCAAAGTGTAACTTCAATAGAAACAGCAGTGAATTTTCTTGAAAAATATGGAACTCATGTTTTTAATCAATATTATCTTGGAGGTTCTTTAATAATTACTAACTATATTGTTTCTGAAGTTAGTATTTCTGAAGCATATGAGAGTGAATCTAAGTCAATTGGCTTGAGTGCACATATTTCTGAAGCAGTTGCTACAAATGCAAAAGGCACAAATAGTGAGTTGGAAGGAAAAAATGTTTCTAATGAACAAACAAATTCACAAATGAGAATGCGTGCTCATGGTGGAATGAATTTCAATGCGATGACTGTAAATGATTTATTTACATATAAGCAAGAATATTTTACAGGAGGCGGCTCTGGATATATCTATGCTGACTGGATTAAATCATTAGATTCTAACCAAAACGAAGTAGTTATAAATGTTGCAAAACCAGTTGCTATTTGGAGTTTGCTTGATAAAAGTTCATACTATGATGCTACTAGAAAAGATTATTTTGAACAAGCGTTTGATATAATGTGTTATTCTAATTATTCAAAACTTTGTAGTGCAAATGGAATTGATAGCGAAATTATTGGAAATATAGAATATGAGTCAAATGGTGCACAAGTAGAAGTAAATATTACTAATAATACAATTAAATTACCTAGTAATATTACTGCAAAAGTTGAATTTGGTAATTTGCTTAAAAATAATGAAGATATTTCTAACATTAAAATTAAGCTAAAAGAAAATTACCAATATGCATTTATAAATAATAATCAAATTTATATTGATTCTTCTGCTTCAGGAAAATCTATTGTTTTAATGGTTACACTTTATGGGGAAGATATTTATACTCTTAATATAACAATTGATGACAATAAATCTAGTTATGCAAATGGATATGGGACAAAAGATCAACCATATTTGATTTCTACTGTAGAGCAATGGAATACTTTCATTAATAGTAACGATTCTTATAATCAAAAAAATTATTATAAATTAATAAATGATATAGATTTAAAAGGTAAAAGCTTTGAAGTTGGTGGTTCTAGTGCAAGAGAAGCATTCAAAGGAGTTTTAGATGGTGCAGGGAATATGTTGTCTAATTTTTCGATTATTGCCAAAAGTGAATGGCAAAATATTGGCCTTTTTGGCATAAATAGAGGAACTATCGAAAATTTACGCTTAAATAATATAAGAGTAATGAACTCAGAGATAATCTCTGCAGATAATTCTGAAATTAATGTTGGCGTTTTAGTGGGGGAAAATCATGGAAAGATAGGTAACGTGACAATTGATGATTGCTCAATTCGTGTCACAGCTCAATTGGAAAATTCACAAATGAATGCAGGCGTATTATGTGGAATTTCTAGAGGTGGCATTAGTGGTGATGTTAGTTTTATAGGAATTACTAATTGTAATATTTATGGACAAACTTGGAAAGGTAACGGAGTAATAAATGTTGGTGGCATGGTTGGTCAAGTAAAATTATCAAATATTACCAATGGTTATGTTCAAAATACCAAAATTAATGCGTACAACATAGAATCTAAAAAATCAAGTTATGCTTTAGGTGGTTTAGTTGGCTTGGTAACATCTAATAAAGATACAGTTTCGACAATAAGCTATTGTTTAACATATGCTAATTCATTTAACACACAAAATGGCACTTTTGGTTATATGGCTGGAAAATCAACTGCAAATAATTCATTTGCAAATTGTTATTTTGAATCTAGTAATAATCGAGCAGTCAATAATTCCTCAATGAATGGTTGTAAAGCGTTAAGAAAAATTAGCTTAAAAAATATCGGAGATGCTAAGTTTAATACAGATTGGACAACTGATGAGCAAGGAAATGTTATTTTAAAGAAGCATATATAAGGGGAAATAGAAAATGAAAAAGACAATAAAGATAATAAAGATAATTAAAGTAGTATTAGGAGTAGTATTTTTTTCGATAGTAGCATTTTTTTCGATATGCTTATTTTCATGTAATTCTTCAAATCATGATTCCAATACAACTAATAATAATTCAGGACATAGTGTGGTTCAAGATAGTGAAGCCCATTATTTAATTTTTATGGTAGACACTGTAGAAATTGAAAAAATGCTTGTTGTTCCTAGCGATACTTTTGAAAACATACAAGATTATTTTCCTACTATTCCTGAACGTGAAGGATATAATTCATATTGGGAAGAAATAGAAGTTTATTCTGATACTCAAAAAGAAATTTATATTAATGCATATTATACGAAAAAATAAATCAAATTATTAATTTAGTTGCTTTATTATAGTGAAAAAATCCTTGAAATATCAATGACTTTTTAATGTAAGCGGTTAAATGAGTTTAATGCTGTTTTTTCCTTTATTTTATTAAAATAAGGGAGTATAATTTTCGAGGATTAAGAAGAAGGAAGCGACTTTGATGAATTTTATTTTAATTTTGGGAATTTTATTAATCTTGGGGTTAGCATCAACAAGATTAATGAAAATTATGAAGTTACCAAATGTAACAGGATATTTAATTATCGGATTATTAACTGCATTAGTTTGTATGCTAATAGATTATTTTTCGGGAAACACTATATTAACTGATGAATTGATATCATTGAATGAACTTGTATCTAGTGTTGCTTTAGGTTTTATTGCGTTATCAATTGGAGAAGAATTTAGATTAACAAAAATAAAAAAATATGGATTTAAAATAATAATTATAACAATTCTTCAAGCAACTTTAGCAATGTTATTAGTCGATTTTGTTGTTTTAATTGTTTGTTTTATTCTAGGATTACCACTAGAAGTATCTTTATGCTTGGGTGCTATTGCAACAGCTACAGCTCCAGCTGCTACTCTTATGGTTATTCATCAATATAAGGCGAAGGGACCGTTAGTTGATTTACTTTTACCAGTAGTAGCATTTGATGATGCTTTGGGATTAATCTTTTTCTCATTGTCAGTATCAATTTCTAAAGTTATTGCCACAGGAACAACTGCTTCAATTTTATCACTTGTTATCATACCACTAATTGAGATAGTTGGTTCGCTACTATTAGGATTAGTATTAGGATTTTTATTAAGATTCTTTATTAATTTCTTTAAAAGTAGAAATAATCATGTAATGATGTTGATTTCATTTACTTTAATTGGGGTGGGTACTTGTTCTTTATTTAGTAATATTATTATCAATAATGAACATTTGGAATTTTCAAATTTATTATGTTGTATGATGATTGGAGCAACATATATCAATATTGGAGATAATAAAGAAATTGTCGAAAGAGATTTCTCTTTAGTAGAAAGATGGACACCTTCGTTATTCTTATTGTTTTTTGTTTTAAGTGGAGCTCATTTAGTAACATCAAGTAAGGAATTATTAGCAACAAATATAAATATGACATTTGTATTCATTGTATTTTTGGCTTATATCGTTGCAAGATCACTTGGAAAATATTTTGGAGCATTTATAGGATGTAAGATTACAAAAAGAAATAAAAAGATAACTGAATATTTAGGTGTTACGCTACTTCCTCAAGCAGGGGTTGCAATCGGAATGGCAAATCAAATATCAAGTATGGATGTATTTAAAAATGGCTCGGGAAATATTATTGTTACAGTTGTTCTATGTGCTACACTAGTATATGAGTTGTTTGGACCATTATTAACAAAATGGTCTTTAAATAGGGCTGGAGAAATCCCGACAGCTGATGGAGTATATCAATTTGAACTCATAGAAAATAAATAAAAAGTTGAAGCGTTTATCTAAAATGCTTCAGCTTTTTTGTTTTTTGTGCATTCTTTTCCAGTTGATAAAGCCATAAACATCATTAACAAAAAACATTATAAAACAAACAACCATAGGAATATATGAAATATCTTTAATTGTAGCTAAAATCCATAAAACAATCAAAATAATATCATTAGCAGCATAACCAAAGGCATAATAAGGACTCCTTAAAAAAGTCAAATATGCCGCAACAAAACTTGTAGTAACAGATATCGTACTAAATATTAGATTAGTTGTATTTAATGCCTTAAGAATAAAATAGAAAATGGTTGTTACAATTATCCCCAATATTGCCATATAAAATAATTGAATTTTGCTAATCTTTTTAATTTTAACAACATTAGAATCTTTATATGGATGTTTCATCCATTCAATTGCAGCAAGTAAAGCCATTGGAGAAGTCATTGCAAGATAAGTAATCATTTCCCCATAATATTTGAATTTCAATGAAATAATGCCATATAAAATAGCAAAAACAATTGTTAATATTTGACCCATAAACAATCCTTTAGCAACAAATATCAAAGCAGTCACTCCAATTAACGAAGCAAACAAAGATAAATAATACTTTATAGGAGAAATAATAAATGCAGTGGTTATTATAATAAGAGATAATAACCATAATCCCATTTCAAATTTTGTAAATTGCTTGAATAATTTAAACATAAAAAAACCTCCAAAAAAAATAGCACTCGGAAAATACATCTTCAAAGACCTAATGATGTATTTTTCGAATGCTTTACATTCAATTCTACCCGGTGGCAGTTATATTACGCATAGAATCATATAATTTATTAATTGATTTGTCAAGAAAATTTTAAAAAAGCACTTTAACTTTGCTGTTTTACAAACTCAAAAAAAGTCTATTAATCTATCTATTTATGTTGCTTTTTTCATTTCTAATAGTTATAATTGTTTTGTATATAGGTTATTTTATTTGTTTTAATATTTATATGAATTATGCGACAAGTAAATTCATACTTATTAAAATAAATTAGATAAAATATATATGAAGACATTTAAATATTATTTAGTAGACTAAAAGACACTTTCAAACAAGATTTTTGGAAAAACAGAATTAGTTAAAACTTTATTTAATGTTTTCTATTTTTTCTTTTCCTTATTATTTTTGTTTGAAAGTATCTTAGAATATTATTCTAGGATACTTTTTAATATTTAGATATTAATATTATTATGAAAGGAAGGAAAAAACTTATGAAACTAAAAAACAAAATTGTTGCATTAGCTTTAACGGTTGCTTCAGCTTTCGGCTTAGCAGTTGCTAATAAAAATGTAACAAAAGTAGAAGCTGCTTCTGAAACTATTACATTTTCAAATTTGGGTTATAGTAATGCTGCAGACTTGACAACAATTAGTGCAACAAATTTTACGCTTACGTTTAGTGCGGGCAGTAATACATCAAGTTCTCCAAAATATTATAATTCTGGTACAGCAGCTAGATTATATGGTGGAAATGAATTAAAAATTGAGGTTAATGAAGGTAATGTTATTACAAGTGTTGATTTTACATTTAATGGTAGTAGTTATAAAGCAAGTGCTTCAAATGCGGGCGGTACAGATTGTTCCTGGAATACATCAACTTATACATCAGTAACTCCAAATAATGCCACTCAAAATAGTGTTACAATCAAAAATACTGCATCTAGTGGTCATATGAGAATTACTACATTAACTGTAAATTATGAAGCAAGTGGCTCAGTTGTTGAAAAGTCGGATGCTGAAAAATTGGCTGAAGCTGTTGCTGATTTATCAATAACTAATAACTATATGCTACCGCTTTCAGGCTCATATGGTGCTACAATTTCTTGGGAATCAAATAACGAAGCTGTAGCAATAAACAATCAAAGTGGAATTGTAACAATTACAAAAGGAAATACAAATATCAGTGGGAAATTAACTGCAACAATTAAAATCGGTGATTTAGCTCAAACTAAAGATTTTGATTTTATTGTTTCAGCAACAACTTCAAATGATCCAATAGTTGGAAAAACATATAAAATGGTAATTAATCATACAAGTCAAGGAAAACAATTATACTTTACTTCAACAATGAATGGTTATTATTATACAACTACAGAAGATATTACAAATGCTACTGATATTTCTTATGAAGCTACATTTTCTGGATATTATATGACATTTAACAATTCCTCAGGAAAGAAAAAATATATGAATATTTCTATTAATGGTTCATATATTAATCTAGTAATGGCTGATACTCCAAATGAAACTATTTGGGTATATAATTCTGATTATAATACTATGGTTGCTACAATCGATGGAACAAATTATTATTTTATGGGTGCTAGAGGTACATATACTACTTATGGTGCTTATGCTTTATCTAATGCAACTGATTCAGATTATTATGTTGCTCATTTAGTTACTCAAAGTGAAGTATCTATTGCTGATCAAATTGCTGCTTTAGAAACAATGGCTCAATTTGGCGTAGATTATACAAAGGACACAAAAAAATCAATTACAACAAAAACAGTTGTTGCACAATATACAACAAAAACAACTACAAACTTTAGCGATGATGATTGTGCAAATTTGATTTTTGGCGAAAATGCAAATTTATTTTCAGCATATAGTATTAAAAACAATGTTACTAATCATATTGGATTAAATAAAGATGGTACAATTAGACTTTATGGTACACAAGGAAAAGTTGGAAATGAATTAAAGATTGAATCAAAGTTAACAATTACAACTATTTCATTAGAGGTAAATAGTGGAACTGACTATGAAGTTGTTGTTAATGATACAGTATTAACAGCTGATGACGATGGAATCTACGATGTTAATGCTAATTCATTTATCATAAGACATAATGGTGCTACTGGTAAAGAACAAGTTAGATTAAATAGTCTAACTATAAATGTTGCTGGTGAAATCGAAGAGGATGTTTATTCAAACTTTGCAAATGCTAAAATGAGATTTGTTGGAATTATTCCAG
>CAZYEI010000012.1:0-5397 GCA_964646425.1 uncultured Eubacteriales bacterium
AAGGAGTTCTACAAATCACTAACGGTGAGAGTTAAACCCCTATAAAAACAAAAAATCTCAATACTTTTACCGTATCAAGATTAATCTACTTAAATGGTGGAGGTTAGGGGGCTCGAACCCCTGACCCCCTGCGTGCAAGGCAAGTGCTCTCCCAACTGAGCTAAACCCCCATTAATTGCAAAGTTTAACTTTTTCATTGCTAATATATAATACAAGATTTATATATAAAAATCAAGTACTTTTTTACTAGTTAATATAATTTTTCAACCTTATATTAATTATCCTAAAGCAATATCCAAAATCATCATAACTACAAAGCCGAAAATAACTCCTAATGTTCCCATTTTCTCTTTTTGATTTAATTTAGCTGAAGGAATCAATTCTTCTGCTACTACATAAATCATAGCACCCGCTGCAACACAAAGAATAAATGGTAAAATTCCTCGTATTAATAAAATCAAACTTGCACCAATCAAGGCACTTAACGGTTCTACTAATCCACTTAATTGTCCATAAAAGAAGGATTTTTTTCTACTCATACCTTCTGTTCTTAATGGCAAACTAACAGCAATTCCTTCAGGAAAGTTTTGTAAACCTATACCAATCGCCAATAACCATGCTTCTTGTAATGATGAGCCACCAAGATTCAATGAGGCTGCACCGAATGCAACCCCTATTGCCATTCCTTCAGGAATATTATGAAGTGTAATAGCAATAATAAGCAATAACTTATTTTTCATTGACTTATGTTCATAATGATTTTTTTCTTTTTTTGCTTCTAATTTTTCTATAAGTAAATCGATTAATAATATAAATATTCCACCACATAAAAAGCCTAAACTAGCAACAATAAAATCAATTTGTCCTAATTCTTTAGATAAATTAATTCCTGGAAGTATTAAACTAAAAAAAGAAGCTGCTATCATAACACCTGCGCCAAAGCCAAAAATAAAAGACATGAACTTTGCATTAACTGATTTAAAGAAAAAAACAATTGCCGCTCCTAATGCAGTTACTCCCCAAGTAAATAAAGTTGCCTGTAAAACAAATTCAATATTTTGAACTCCCAAAAACATAAATACCACCTTATTTATCATATGAAAATAAGTGAATTAAGTGCGGGATATAATTTTTTAATCTTATTTTTTGGTCAATGGATGAGCATTAATATAAATATTTTGTAATTTTGTATCACTAATATTAGTATAAATTTGTGTAGTTGATAAACTTTCATGTCCAAGTAATTCTTGAACCATTTTTAAATCAGCACCTTCTTCTAAAAGTCTTGTAGCAAAGGTATGTCTAAGTAAATGAGGATGAATGCTTATCGTACTATCTCTTAATTTAATTTTTAATAACATTTTTTCAAAAGTACGTTTATTTATCGGTTTTCCTTGTTTTGAAAGAAAAACAAAATCATTTATATCAGCCAAAAACTTTGAACGCAAATTTACAATATAATAATTCAATCTTTCTTTTGTTTCATTAGTGAAAAAAGTAAATCGATCTTTATTTCCTTTTCCTCTAATAAATAACATATTTTCTTCAAGATTTATATTGTTTAATTTTAAACTAACAAGTTCAGATAAGCGTAATCCACTATCTAATATTAATCTAATCATTAAATTATTTCGATAATCTAGTAAATCATCATTTGTTGTTTTATATTGAAGTAGCTCTTTTATTTGACCTTCGTTTAAAATTTGAGGTAATTTTTTTTCTATCTTTAATGATCTAATTAATGTAAATGGATTTGAATCTATTTTTTTTCTATCTAGTAAAAATGCATAAAATCCTCTTAAAGATGATATATGTCTATTTATCGTTCTTTGCTTCAATTTCTCATTTTGAAGTTTTATAGATATATAGTTCCTAATTTGCAATTTATCAATTTCTAAATATGCGATTTCTCCATCTTTCTCTATATACTTTTCAAATGAATATAAATCTCTTGCATAACTTAATATCGTATAATTACTATATCTTTTTATTTTTTGCAAATAAGTTAAATATTCATTAATTTCAATATTTAATTGAGTTCTTTCTTCCATTTTTCGATTGCCTCAATTGATATTTTTGCATTTTCTAAACGATCTTTTTGTGCATTAAACAAAATACCATAATTAGAATTCATAGGTTGAAAATTTTTCACATTTGCTGTTGTAATATAATTAATCAATGAACCTAGCATTGTTGAAATTGGCAATGCAGCCATTTCTTTGCCTTCTTGCAATCTAACTGCATTAATTCCAGCAAGAATTCCTGTGGCCGCAGATTCAATATATCCTTCAACACCACTTATTTGACCAGCAAAAAAAATCTTAGAATTGTTTTTTAATGACATATGGTTAGATAAATGTTTAGGAGAACAAATATAAGTATTTCGATGCATTACACCATATTTAACAAAATCAACATTTTCTAATCCCGGAATCATTGAAAACACTCTTTTTTGTTCTTTGAATGTTAAATTTGTTTGAAAGCCTACTAAGTTATATAAATTTCCAGCAACATTGTCTTGTCTTAATTGGACAACAGCAAATGGTCTAGTACCATCAGTTTTTTCAAGCCCAACAGGTTTTAAAGGTCCAAATGTTAAGGTCTTAAAGCCTCTTTTTGCCATTGCTTCAACTGGCATACATCCTTCAAAAAATATTTCTTTTTCAAAATCTTTTAATTTAACAGTTTCTGCTTTAATTAATTCTTCATAAAAATTAAAAAATTCATCTTTAGTAAATGGACAATTTATATAATCTGCTCCTCCTTTGTCATAACGACTTTTCCGATATGCTTTAGAAAAATCTATTTTTGACACATCAATAATTGGAGCAGCCGCATCATAAAAGTAATAACTTTTTTCACCTAACAATTTTGCTATGTATTCTCCTAAAGCACTACTAGTCAATGGCCCAGTAGCAACAATTACAATTCTATCATTAGGGATTTCTTTTATTTCTTCATGAATAACTTCAATTAGAGGATTATTTTTTATTTCTTTTGTAATATACTCTGAAAATGCTTCTCTATCTACAGCTAAAGCATTACCAGCAGGAACCTGATTATTATCAGCTGATTGCATTATTAAACTATCTAGATGTCGCATTTCCTCTTTTAACAATCCAGCTGCATTATCAAGTCCTTTATTTTTTAATGAATTAGAACAAACTAATTCTCCATATTTATTACTATGATGTGCTACGATCTCAGTAGTTGTAGGACGCATTTCATACATAGTTACTTTATGTCCTCGTTTTGCTATTTGATATGCAGCTTCGCTTCCAGCAAGACCTGCACCAACTATAATAATACTATCTTGAAACATCAAATCATCTCCTGACAATATTAGATTATAACATATTTATTTATTTTTTTATATTATTGCTTTATAAATTTGCCAATAACTTCATCTAATGTTACTATAAAAAAACAATTATCATCTTCCATATAAACATTTCCAGCATACAATGGTATAAAAATAATATCTCCTTCTTTAATTATACTTATTTCTTTGCTGACTTTTAATACTTTGGCTTTTTCGTATTGACTTTGCCTTTGTAATAAATTATTATCATCATTTATTTTTTGTATTACTAGATATTTCTGTAAAGGTATAAAATTCATAATAATCACCAATATAATATATGAAAAAAAGTTAGATAAAAATTCATCTAACTTTTTGATTTCTTGAATGTTTTTTTCTTTAATGATTCCATATAATTGCAATTAGGATAATTACTGCATCCCAAAAAATTGCCATACATACCTTTTCTTATGACTAAATTTCCATCACACTTTGGACATTTCTTAGTATTTTCTGGAATAGTTTTCTCTTTTTCCTTTATATAATTACAACTAGGATAATTGCTACAACCAATAAATTCACCATATTTGCCTTTTCTTATAACTAAATTTGCACCACATTTTGGACATATCTCTCCTGTAGTTTTTGGTGTTTCTTTAGGCATTGTTGAAAAGGCATATGTATATATTTTATCAAAGTCTTGATAAAAGTCATTTAAAACATTAACTTTAGTTATTTTTGATTCAGCAATATCATCAAGCTGTGTTTCCATATTTGCAGTGTACTTAACATTGATAATATCACTAAAGTATGATTGAAGACTATCAGTTGTTAGAAAACCTTGTTCTGTCGGAGATAAATATCCTTTAGTCACCGAAACATAATCTCTTGACTTAATTGTTTCGATAGTAGAAGCATAAGTACTTGGTCTACCAATTCCTTTTTCTTCCATTACTTTAACTAAACTTGCTTCTGAATACCTTGCTGGCGCTTTCGTAAAATTTTGTTTTTCTTCCGTATTTTTAATATATACATTATCATTTTCATTACAAGAAAAAATTAAATCACTATCTTCACTTTTCTTTTCAAATTTACTATATACTACACTATATCCTTCAAAAATCATTTTTTGTGATTTTGCTTCAAATTCATCATTATTAGAATTAGTAAAAATAATTATATTATCTTCGCTTATTCTAGGAGCCATGCAGCAAGCAATTGAACGTGCCCAAATTAATGAATATAACTTATATTGATCATCAGTTAAATAGGTTTTTATTTTTTCAGGTTCATAATCAACATGAGTTACTCTAATTCCTTCATGAGCATCTTGAACATTTGCACCGGCTTTTGATTTAGTTGGTGCAAATCCATAAAAATTATCTCCATATGTTTTAGCAACATATTCTTTTACATTATGAGCAAACAAAGGACTAATACGTGCTGAATCAGTTCTCATATACGTAATTAAGCCAATACTGCCATTATCTAATTGCACCCCTTCAAATAATTCTTGAGCTATTTTCATTGTTTTCTTTGTGCTCATTTTAAAATGATTAAAAGCTTCTTGCTGTAAAGTTGATGTAGTAAATGGAGAAGGTGCATAATGCTTTACATTCTTATTTGTTTTTGATAATACTTTTAATTCTTTTGCTAATGAATTAATAAAATTATTTTTTTCTTCTAACGATTTTAGACGTTCTTTTTTACCATTTATTTTAGTTAATAGTGCTTTACATTTTTCTTTTTTTTCATTAACAATATTGGCATATACTGTCCAATATTCTTCTGGTACAAAAGATTGAATTTCCCTTTCTCTATCAACTATTAATTTCAATACAACTGATTGAACTCTACCAGCAGATTTCGAATTAATTTTTGCATTTAATAGTTTTGATAATTTAAAACCTATAATTCTATCTAAAATTCTTCTAGTTTCTTGTGCTTCTACTAATGGTAAATCAATTGTTCTTGGAGACTCTAAAGCCTTATTAATACCAAAAGGCGTAATTTCATGAAATTCAAGTCTTTTGGTTTTTTCAATATCTAAATCCAATATACGAGCTAAATGCCAAGAAATTGCTTCTCCTTCTCTA
>CAZYEI010000012.1:5407-31546 GCA_964646425.1 uncultured Eubacteriales bacterium
ATCAGGGTCGGTTGCAAGAATTACTTCTTCGGCATTACTAGCAAGCTTTTTTATTCCATTAACTGTGCCAGTCTTACGAGGATCAATCTCATAATGAGGCAAAAAGTTATTTTTAATATCTACACCTAAGCCATCTTCACCATCAATTGCCAAATCACAAATATGACCATAAGATGCAACAACTTTGTAATCTTTGCCAAGATATTTGCTTATTGTTTTACTTTTTGTTGGTGATTCTACAATTACAAGTTTCATTTGTTTTCCTCCATAAGCAAGGTTAATTATGTAGTTTTTTTTACTTTTTGTCAATGTTTTTTATAATTCTTCTAAAATATCATATGCATTTTCTACAAGTTTAGCACCATTTTTAATCAAATAATTACAACCACTTTCTTTTATCGCTTCACTTGGAACACAAAAAATATCTTTACCCATATTTAAAGCATATTCTACTGTTATCATGCTGCCACTTTTTTTACTACTTTCAACAACCACCAAAGCCTTACATATCGCAGCTATAAGACGATTTCGCATTGGAAAATTACTCTTTTTAGGCTTAACAAAGTAGGGATATTCACTGATAATTAATCCATTTTTAGCAATCTCATCTTGTAAACTTTTATTGATGTAAGGATAATAATTATCTAAACCATTACCCAGCACGGCAATTGTTTCACCATCATTTTCCAAACAACATTTATGTGATAATCCATCAATACCTTTAGCAAGTCCACTTGCAATAACATATTTTTTCGTTAGCGGTTCAACCAGTTTATAAGTCATTTTTTGTCCATATACACTATTATTTCTACTTCCAATAAATGCTAGCACTTCTTTATTTATAAGTGAAAAGTTACCACGAAAATAAATAACAAAAGGCGGATTATATAGAGCTTTAAAACAATTTGGATAATTAGAATCTAATATTGTTATATAGTTATTTTTTATTCTTTTTTTTATTTCAGAAACTTCATTAAAATCAACTTGCTCTTTATTTTCAATAGCACTTAATATTTTATAAAAATCACCTTCATATTTAAATGAAAAAAATAAAAGAATATCATTCATTTTTTACCACCTCTAATTATAAATACGATAAAAATAAACGATATCCCTAACTTAAATATCAAATCTTAATTGTTGCATTGATTTTACTGGCTCGTACGTACGTCTATGGATAGGAGTTATTCCATATTTATTCAATGCCTCTAAATGTTTTTTAGTTCCATAACCTTTATTATTAGCAAAATCATATTCAGGATATTTTTTTGCAAATTCATACATTAAATGATCTCGATAAACTTTTGCAAGTATTGATGCTGCAGCAATATTTTGTGACTTAGCATCTCCTTTAATTAAGGAAAGATATGGTTGGTCAATATTTAACGGCATTGCATCACTTAATACAGCTTCTGGTTTGATTTTTAAAGATTTTAATGCTCTTTCCATTCCTAATTTACTAGCCTGATAAATATTTATCTCATCAATAGTTTTTTCATCAATTACTTGAATATTATAAGCCAATGCATCATTTTTTATTACTTCAAATAACATTTCTCTTTTCTTTTCAGTAAGTTTCTTCGAATCATCAATCAAAGGATTATTATAGTCTTTAGGCAAGATAACTGCAGCACAAACAACTGGCCCTGCTAATGGTCCTCTACCTGCTTCATCACAACCAGCAATTAAGAATAATCCCTTGCTATAAAATTGTTTTTCAAACTCTAAATTAGCCATTTTATTGTTCACCTACTATATCTAAAGAAATGGTTCCTAAAACACCATTTTTAAATTCACGTAAAACAAGTTCTTCAGTTTTTTCAATATCAACTTCACCTTTTGCCTTAAGCATGCCTCTATTTTTTCCAATTTTAATAATTAGTTGCTCCATAATCTCATCATTCATTTCTTCATCATTCATTTCAACGTTATATCTTTTAAAAATATAATCTCTATGGTGAGTAAATAAATAATTAAATAATATTGAGGATAATTCGTGCAATGGCATAATATCAATCGGCATAGTTCCAATTAATGCAAGTTTAGCACCAACAACTTTATCTTCAAATTTTGGCCATAAAACACCTGGAGTATCTAATAATTCAAAATCATCACGAACTTTAATCCATTGTTGAGCCTTAGTAACACCTGGTTTATTGCCAACAACCGTAGCTTTTCTTTTTGCTAATTTATTAATAAATGAAGATTTACCAACATTAGGAATTCCAATAACTAGCGCTCTTATTATTGGAGTTTTTAATCCCCTTTTTTTATCTCTCTCAATTTTATCTTTCATAACAATCTTCAATTTATTAATTATTTGTTGTAAATCATCTTTATTAATATTTAAAGGTATTGCCATATATCCTTGTGATTCAAAGTATTTTTGCCATTCTAATGTTTTTTCTTTATCAGCAAGGTCTTTTTTACTTAAAATAATTAAACGAGGTTTTTGAGGTGCAATTTTGGAAACAATAGGATTACGTGATGAAGATACAACACGAGCATCTAATATTTCAATAATTACATCAACCATTTTGGCACGTTCTTCAATTTCTCTAAGTGCTTTAGCCATATGTCCAGGAAACCATTGAATATTATGATTTTGCATCTTTTACCACCCCTCAATTCTAATATTAGTATTTTTCACAGTGCCACAAGTACCACTTGTGTTTAACTCGCTACATCTACCCGTAATAATTATTCCGACGCCAAATATTTCTTCTTTTTTAATATGACCGACTTTTTCAACTCTAGAATCCGTTGAATGTCCTCTGTTATCTCCCATCACAAAGTATTCATCATTAGCTAATTTTCTTTCAGAAATATTACCAGTAGCATAAGTAATATCATCTTTTGATAAATCATCATATCCTTTAATAAAATCTTCTTCAACTATTCTTCCATTTATTATTAAAACACCTTTTTTATTTATTTCATCTATTTCATATGAAATAGTTTCACCAGGTAATGCAATAACACGCTTAACCCAGTGTGCATCTTTACCTGCAAAACGCTCAGCATTTATAACTATAATATCAAAACGATCAACTGAACTATAATTAAATATTTTTCTTGTATAACCAGTTTCTCCTTGTTCTAAAGTTGGATACATAGATGGACCAGTAACATATATATTAGTCAAAAAAACTAATATTGATAAACGAACTATTAATATAATAATTGCAAATATTAAAACAATATTTAATAAAATGGAGTAAATTTTTTTTCTTTTTTCCCCAACATTTGTTTGTTCAACGTTTTTATTTTCTGTTTCCATAATATCGCCTCACATACATTATTAATTTTAACATATCTAAAAAAATAAATCATTAAAAAAAGGTTCCATCTAGGAACCTTTATGTCACATAATAAATTATTTAAAATTTTACTTACGTAATTCTTTAATTCTAGTTGCTTTTCCAGATAAATTACGAATGTAATAAAGTTTAGCACGGCGAACCTTACCACGTTTTAATACTTCAACTTTAGTTACTAATGGTGAACTTACAGCAAATGTACGTTCAACACCAACTTGTGAAGAAATCTTTCTTACAGTAAATGTTGCACTTGTTCCAGTTCCATGACGGTAAATTACTAAACCTTCAAATGCTTGGATTCTTTCTTTATTTCCTTCTTTAATTTTTACGTATACTTTTACAGTATCTCCAGCTTTAAATTCTGGTAAGTCATGACGAATTTGTTTTGCAGTTACTTCTTTGATTAATTGCATATTCATAACATTCCACTCTCCTTATAACATATCTTTTCTTAGGATGTTCACAAATCGTGACATAATTTGGCGGACCATCTGCAACACAATGTGCTCATATATATTACACTAATTTTTTTAAAAATTCAAGGATTTTTACTAAATAATTAAAATATATAACAAGTTTACTATATAAAATAGTAAAAAGCCAATATACTTTATATATATTAGCTTCTATAAAATACTATAAATTTCAAATAGAATTAGATATTTACATTATGGTAAATATCTTGAACGTCATCATCTTCTTCTAACATTCCCATTAGTCTTTCAAACAACATTAAATCATCGCCTTCTAATGTTATATAGTCAGGTGCAATCCAAGTTATTTCTTCAACCTCAATATCAATATTAGGTTTTCCTTCTTCTAAAGCAGTTTTAATTTCATAAAGTTGATTTGGTTCACCATAAATTGTTACTAAGTCTTCATCTTCTTCAATATCATTTACTTCAACATTAGCCATCATTAATATTTCTAATAATTCATCAGCAGATGTTCCTTTTACGCCAATCAATGCAGTATGATTATATAAATGTGATACACATCCAGATACTCCAACTTTACTATGACATTTTGTGAAATAAGATTTTACAGCACTTACTGTTCTATTAACGTTATCTGTCAAGCATTCAACAATAAATGTTGATGCTCCTGGACCAAATCCTTCATATGTTACAGCAGTATAGTTTTCAGCTGCACCACTTTTTGCTTTATCAATAGCTCTTTTAATTAAATCAGCTGGAACTTGTGCTTTTTTAGCTTTTTCAATAATTCTCTTTAAAGAAACATTCATATCAGGATCAGGGACCCCTGCCTTTGCAGCAATATAAATTTCTTTTCCAAATTTTGAATAAACTTTTGTTTTAGCTGCTGCAGTTGCAGCCATTGCTTTTTTTCTAACTTCGTGAGCTCTACCCATAAATTAATTACCTCTTTTCAATATTTAATAAAATTACTAAATGATTATAACATAATTATACGAAAAGACCAATAAATTTTTACTTATTAATCTCATTTAATAAATTATTAAGCATTTCATTAGTAGGATTTAAATTAGCAAAATCAATTTTTATACCATCATTTTCATCATATCTTGGAATCAAATGTACATGAAAATGTTTCACTGTTTGTCCGGCAACTTCATTTATATTTGTTAAAACATTCATTCCTTTAGCATTTAAATTAACTACTATTTTTTTCCCTATTTTTTGGGCAACTTGCATCAAATATGAAAGTGTTTTATCATCACATTCTAGCATATTTTCAACATGTTTTTTAGGAATCACAAGAGTATGTCCTTTTGTTGTTTGGGAAATATCTAAAAACGCAAGAACATATTCATCTTCATATATTTTATAACAAGGAATTTCTCCGGAAACTATTTTACAAAAAATACAATTCATTTTTTTCTCCTTTTTTAAAAAAAGGAAGCATGTGCTTCCTTTTAGATTTTAGTCTTCTTCTGGATAATTGTAAGTATCTTGTACATAATCATATAGATCTTCATCGTAGAAAGTAACTTCATATTTTTCTAAGAAATGTACAATTGAAGCAGTTGTTGTTGAAGTATTTGTTCTTAAGATTTTAGCAGCCTTATATCCTAATTCAACATTAAATGCATCATTTGATGGATTTAATTGTGTTGAATCAACAACTGTGATACGAACAAAATAATATCTATTGTTTGTAGAATCAATATTAATAATACTATCATCTTTCTTTAAATATAATGAACCATCAGGAGCTTCATATACATATTTATATTCTTCACCTGATTTATTTAAAATCTTGCTTGAGAAAATTAAATCTCTCATACTTGAATTTAAAATTGAAGATTCGCTACTTGAATAGAATTCTTCTTCTGAATAATATTCAGTATTATCTATTGATAATTCTAATGATTTTAAGCAAGTTTCAACATCCTTTGTAAAACTACAAGTAAATTTACTTGCAAAATCTTTATTCTTATCAATTTCAGGATCATTAATGTGTTTAGCATCTTCTCTTAATTCTTCTTTTTGATGATTTTTCCAATCAGTTGCTAATTCTTTTAAATCAACTTTAGTTGTAGAATTCATAATTTTTTCTTCGAAATTATAAACACGATTTAATGTTTCTTCAGGATTTTCAGTATCAAAATCGATGTAAACATATTCAATTGTTCTATAACGACCATTTTTAATTTTTGAAGATTGTTCAGAAATAATGTATTCTTCATTTAACATTTCTTTCATTACAACTGGATAATAGTAGTTAGAAATATAAGTATTAACTACACCATTTTTATTTGTTAGAACATCTTCAGCACTCCAGCAATTTGCACCATCAGCAGGTGTAATTGTATAGCCTTGACTTCTTAAATAGTTGATTAATTTTTCTTCATCAAAATCACCAACAACTTCGCCATTAGCATCTAAAGTATAATCTATATAGTCTGTATATGTATTAGAATCCATTAGACTTTCCATCTTTTCATCGATTCTTTCATATAATTCAGCAGCACGACCTGTAGCAGTTGTATTGACTTCATTTTTAGCGATTTCTAGTAATACTTTATCAAAAGCAGCAGATGAACCTAATTCATCATAAAGTTCATTATAAAGTTTTGACATTTTTGTACTTCCAATAACATCATTTTTATCAGAAGGTAATGCATTAACTTTTGATTCGCTACAAGCACACATAATAGTTAATAGAGATAAAGAAAGAAGTCCTTTTAATAAATTTTTTGCTTTCATTATTCAGCACCTCCATCATAAATACTTCCACCAACTAAATTTTCTGACCAATATGCAATTACATCATCATCACAAGGATTAACTTTCCAGTTACCGTTATCATCTTTTCCAAATGCTTGATAAGCTAAACATGTTGGACGAACCCATGATTCAACTAATTCTGAATTAGTATCTCCATCGAAGTAATTATTAGCACCACCAACTCTTACTTGATTTTGGAATCTCAATGTATCTAATAAACTTTCCCATGTGTCTAACTTAGCATTTTCAATTAATGTTGCACGATAGTCTAATTCTGAATCTACATAACTTCTAATTTCTTCTTTTATAGCTTTATTTGTAAATTCTACTCTATTTTGTTGTTCAGCATAGTGATCAAACATAGCATATTGGAAGAACTTTTCATTAGCTGAAATTGAACTATTAAAGCCTTTATTCATATAATTCTTTACTTGAGTATCTACTGTTCCAGCTCTATCATTAATAGTTGATGTAGTTCCTGTTCCTAAAGCAGCATATGGAGTAAATGTTACGCCATCTACAGTTTCTTCATTTTTCTTACTAGAATAATATTTTTTTGCTACTTCAATATTTGTAAATGGATTCATTTCTAGTGAAATAAATTGAACTCCATTTTCATCAGTGACAACAATAATTGGAGTACCATTCTTTTTATTTAATACAACTTCTTTTTCCACACCATCATATGTAACTGTTGTTTTCAAATCAGCAGGTGTATTTTCAGATGCACCTAAATATGAAATTGAATGTGAATTAAAATAGTTATTAAAGATTACATTTCTTGGCAAGTTAGATGAAGTGTAATCACCTTTTTCAGAGTCAACGATATCTTTACCGTTTTCATCTTTTGTAATGCTAGCAGAAGTTTTTAACACTTCCCAAATTGAAGAATCAATTACTGGAATTCCTTTGCTGTAAATTCCATCTAATTCAATTTCAGCTTCATCAGTTATTCCTAATTTAGCCTTAATATCTGCTCTTTCATTTCCGCTAGTTGAATAAATAGCATATGAATAAACTCCTAATTTAAACTCATTATTAAATGAAGTAGAAGCATCCATAATGCCTAAATCTCCAGCTTGATCTAAAGTTGTTGTTGTATGATCTGATAGATTTGAGTCACTTGCAACATTAGAGAAGCTACGACCATTTATCAATTGAGTTGCTGATAAAGCTAATTTTTTAGCTTCTGATTCAGTAATTGTACGATTGAATAATGTGTAAGAAGTATCCGAAACCTTTACTAATACTCCTTTAACATGAAATGGATAGTAATTAGTTACATATTCATCAACATAAGTTGTACGATTATCTTTATAGAATTGAGTTGTTAATTCTTCTAAACGTCTTTCATATAACTTTTTAGCCTTTAGTTCATCTTGTGTTTCAACACCTTCACTAGCTAATAATTGATCAATCATTTCATCATTATCAACGCCATTTGCAGAAGCTTGATCTTTAGCATCTTGTAACCATTCTACCATCTCAGCTTCTACTTGAACTTTAATGATATCATCTTTACTTTCATAATCTGATGTCATTACATTTTCTACTACGCCTTTTAACCAAGCGTTAAATAATTTTTCGTTACCAGTAGATGTTTGTAACATTTCGCCATATATTTGATTTGCCAATACGTTAACAGGCTTGCCATCTGCCACATATGAGAAAAGTACGTCGTTTCCATTGTCTTTTTTTGCTTCAACAGTAGCTGAAGAGCAGCCAGCTAATGTTAATGCTAATAATAGACTTAAGGAAAATGCAGTTTTTTTCATAATAATCCTCCTTATAAATTATAAGCATTTAATATTTTACTCTAAATGAAATTGAAATTCAATATCTTTTTGACTTTCTCATTAATATTTTTTCTATTTTTAGAGCATAAATTTCACTTTTATTACATAATATTAAATTTTAACATTTAATCGCTATTTTTTTAATTTATTTTTCACCAAAATATATTATTTAGCATAATATATCTTGAAAACAAAGGAGGTTAACTACTTATGACACAACCTTGTGGATGCTGCCCTCAACCATCTGGCTTTGGTGGTTTATGTGGATGCAATAACTGCTTTACAGTGATTCTTGTATTATTTATTTTATTAGCTATCATAGGAACAATTTTGTTCTAAATTAAAGGAGGATTATTTGAGTATGAACTTGAATTGTAACTGCTTCGCAGTCATCTTAGTATTATTTATCTTACTTGTAATCATCGGCTCTTGGACAGGTTTAGGCACTGGATTATTAGGATAAAAAATGTTTTTGAAGGGGATTTTTTAAATATTCCCTTCTTTTTTGTATATTTTTTTATTACTTCATTTGTATTTTTTTCTTTTTATAGTAAAATATAGTGTTGAGGTGTAAAATGTATGTCAAAATTAGTAATTAAAAACTTAAAAGCTTCCGTAAATGGAATCGAAATATTAAAAGGAATTAATTTAGAAATGAATCTAAACGAAATTCATGCATTGCTTGGTCCAAATGGTCATGGCAAATCTACTTTACTTGGTATATTGATGGGTAATCCTAAATATGAAGTTACAGAAGGTAGTGTTACTTGGGATGGTGAAGATTTACTCGCAATGAGTGTTGATGAAAGAAGCAGAAAAGGCCTATTCTTAGCAATGCAATACCCGCAAGAAATCCCTGGAGTTACTGTAAGTGATTTTCTAAAAGCCGCAATCAATGCTCATCAAGATAAGCCAGTATCGTTATATAAATTTATTAAAAGTTTAGAGAATGCAGCAAAAGATGTTAATTTGCCACTTGATATGGTTCATCGTTTTATTAACGAAGGATTTTCCGGTGGTGAAAAGAAACGAAACGAAATTCTTCAAATGCTTGTTTTAAAGCCTAAGCTTGCAATGCTAGATGAAATAGATTCTGGTCTTGATGTCGATGCATTAAAGGTTATTGCAAATGCCATTAATCAATTAAAAGAAGAAACTGGTATGGGTTGTCTATTAGTTTCACATTATGCAAGAATGTATGATTTAGTACATCCAACTCATGTTCATGTTATTGTAAATGGTCGAATTGTTGTTTCCGGAGATGAAAGCATTATTACTAAGATTGATACTCAAGGATATGAATGGATTAAAAAAGAACTAGGAATTGAAATCAAAAAAGAAGAAAGAACAATGAACACAGTAAGCATTGGAACATGTGCTACTGCTGCAAAAATTAATAAATAATGGAAAATATTATTAAGGATAATGATTCATTAAAAATTATTATTCCAGCAAATACTTCAAATAAACAAAAGATTCTAATTCCAAACACAACACATTTTGATGTGATTGCAATAGTTCAAGAAAATGCTTCACTTGCTTTAGATATAGATTTAACTGCTGTTAAAAATATTGAATTAAATATTACTTTAGAACTTGAAAAAGATGCCTCTTTAAAAGAAAATGTTATTTTAATTGAAAATGAAGGTAATACAAATATTCAACAAAACGCTATTTTGCTAGAAAACGCCTCACTTACTTGTGTTTCATTTGATGCATCAAAAGGAAATATAAATTTTGAGAATAATGTTTATCTAAAGGGTAATGAAGCAAATTCATATATCAGAAATGCTGTTATTAGTGATAATGATAGCAAAAAGAAATTTATAGTTAATACAGTAAATGAAGTATTCAATACTTCATCTTTAATGGATAATTATGGTGTTGCTAAAGAAAATGCCCATTTAGACTTTATAGGTATTGGTAGAATTGTTAACGGTGCTCATGGTTCTACTAATAAACAAAATAGTAAAATTATTGTTTTTGATGAATCAAGCAAGGCAAATATCTCTCCTTATCTTTATATTGATGAATATGATGTAGTAGCATCACATGCTGCTGCGGTTGGAAAAGTAAATGAAGACCATCTTTATTATATGACATCTAGGGGATTGACTCCAAATACCGCTCGCCAATTCATCACACTTGGTTACCTTCTTCCAGTGTTAAATTATTTTGAAGATGAGACCGTTAAAAGTAGAATAACAACGATGCTTGAAAGAAGGGTAAAAAATGTTTGATGTATTGAAAATCCGTAAAGATTTTCCCATTTTAAGCACCAAAACAAATAGTGGCAATAATTTAATATATTTTGATAATGGTGCTACAACATTTAAGCCAAATTGTGTTATTAATAAAATCAAATATTGCTATGAGGAAATGACTGCAAATGTTCATAGAGGAGACTATGATTTAAGTCATAACGTTGATGTTGCTTTTGAAAATTCACGAGAAACAATTGCAAAATTTATAAATGCGCCAAAAGATACCATTGCCTTTACTGCAAATGACTCAGCATCACTAAACATAATCGCTTATGGGTTACAAGAAATTATGATTGAAGAAGGCGATGAAATAATTTTAAGCGAAGCTGAACATGCATCTAATTTATTGCCATGGTTCCGTGTAGCTGACACTAAAAAAGCAATTATTAAGTATATTCCACTAGATAGTGAGGGGAAAATAACTCCCGAAAATTTAAAAAGTGTCATCACAAAAAAAACTAAAGTTGTTTCTTTTGCTCATGTCAGCAATGTACTTGGTTATCTTGTTAATGCAAAAGAGTTTATAAAAATTGCTCACGAGTATGGCGCGGTAGTTGTGTTAGATGGTGCCCAAAGTGTTCCTCATATGAAGATTGATGTTAATGAACTTGATGTTGATTTTTTAACGTTTTCCGCTCATAAAATGTGTGGTCCTACAGGGCTTGGTATAATGTATGGAAAATACGAATTATTAGAAAAGATGCCTCCTCTATTATTGGGTGGTGGCATGAATACTAGATTTTATAAAGATGGCAAACTATATCTAAAAAAACCACCATATCGTTTTGAAGCAGGTACTCAACCAATCGAAGCTGTCATCGCTTTTAAGGAAGCAATTGATTATCTTAATTCTATAGGCATGGATAACATTCATTCTTATGAATTAAAACTTCGAGATTACGCAATCAATAGAATGAAAGAAGTCGAAGACTTAATTATATATAATAAAAACGCAAACACAGGTATTATTACATTGAATATAAAAAAAGTATTTGCTCAAGATTTATCAACACATTTAAATTCATATGGAATTGCTACTCGTTCAGGACAACATTGTGCTAAGATACTTAATGATTTTCTTGGTACGCCTTCAACTGTTAGAGTTAGTTTTTATTTTTATAATACTTTTGAAGAAATTGATAAATTAATTGAAGCACTTAAGAAAGGCAGGGATTTTTTAGATGTCTATTTTGGATGATCCTAAACTAATGAGAGATATTATTATGGATCACTATGAATATCCTCATAACAAAGTACTTAAAGATGATAAAAGATATATTAAAGTGCATATGGATAGTGAATCTTGCATCGATGATATATATGTTGAAGCTTTAATCGAAAACAATTTAGTAAAAGATGTCTGTTTTGATGGAATTGGATGTACAATTTCTACCGCTTCCACTTCCATCATGACGGATTTATTAAAGGATAAAACTATCGATGAAGCTGAACACATTATCAAAGAATATTTTAATATGATTAAAATGGAAGATTTCGATGAAGAACTTCTAGAAGAAGCTGTAGTCTTCAAAAACACCGGAAGACAAGCAAATCGAATTAAATGTGCTACAATTGGTTGGCAGGCATTTAAAGAAATTATCGATGAAGCAAAAAAAGAAAAGGAGGCAAAATAAAATGGATTCAACAAAAGAAAAAATAAATCTGAATGATGAATATCAATATGGTTTTAAAGATGAAGATGTTTCCATTTATAAAACTCCTAAAGGCTTAAGTGAAAGTATTATTAGAGAAATTTCTAAACAAAAAAACGAACCAGAATGGATGCTAGAATTTAGATTAAAATGCTATCGTCATTTTATTTCTACTCCTTTGCCAAATTTTGGTCCAGATTTATCATCTTTAAATTTTAATGATTACACATATTTTATTAGAACCAGTGATAAAAAAAGTAAAAGTTGGGAAGAAGTTCCAGAAACAATTAAAGACACTTTCCAAAAATTAGGTATTCCTGAAGCTGAACAAAAATATCTTGCAGGAGTATCTACTCAATATGAATCAGAAGTTGTTTATCATAATATGCTTAAAGAAGTTGAAGAAAAAGGAGTTATTTTTCTCGATACTGATACTGCATTAAAACAATATCCTGAATTATTTAAAAAATATTTTAATACGGTTGTTCCTTATGCTGATAATAAATTTTCAGCATTAAATGGTGCAGTATGGTCTGGAGGATCATTTATCTATGTACCAAAAGGAGTAAAACTTGACAAACCTCTGCAATCATATTTTAGAATTAATTCTGAAAGAATGGGACAATTTGAAAGAACATTAATTATCGTTGATGAAGGTGCAGACCTTCATTATGTTGAAGGATGTACTGCTCCAATTTATAATTCTGAATCATTGCATGCAGCCGTAGTTGAAATTATTGTATTAGATGGTGGTAAATGTCGTTATTCAACTGTCCAAAACTGGTCTAACAACATTGTTAATTTAGTTACCAAAAGAGCAAAAGTTATGCGTAACGGAATGATGGAATGGATTGATGGCAATATCGGATCTATGTTAAATATGAAATATCCTGCTTGCATCTTAGCTGGTGAGGGAGCTAAAGGATATTGTGTTTCTGTTGCGGTGGCTTCAAAAGGACAATATCAAGATGCTGGTGCTAAAATGATACATTTAGCTCCTAATACAAGTTCTACGATTATTTCTAAATCAATTTCAAGAAATGGTGGTAAGGTAAATTATCGTGGAATTGTAAGACATAGTAAAAATGCTACCAACGCTAAATCTCATATTGAATGTGATACTTTAATTTTAGATCCAATTTCAACTAGTGATACAATACCTAGTAACGTCATGGAAAACAATTCTTCTATGATTGAACATGAAGCTACTGTTTCTAAGGTAAGTGAAGAACAATTATTTTATTTAATGTCTAGAGGCTTAACTAAAGACGAGGCAACTCAAATGATTATTATGGGATTTATTGAACCATTTTCTAAAGAATTGCCAATGGAATATGCCGTAGAATTAAATCAATTATTAAAAATGCAAATGAATGAGAGTATTGGTTAACTTATGAAAAATATTATATGGGCAGATTTTTTTAATAATAGTGAATTTATCAAAGCAAATTTATCTTCTCCTAGAAGCAAAAAAAATATTTATCGTAAAATTGAAATTCACAAAATCATAAAAAATAAAGAAATTATCTATCAATTAGCGCAATATACTGAAAAACAAGTTTTTCATAAAAATTTAACCGAAGAAGAATTAATAATATTCTATGAAAATGCTTTAATTTCAGAATATAAACAAGGATTGATACAATGTAGTGGTGTGGATTATCAATTATTTTCAATCTCTAAAGGCGAAATTACTTATAGAAAAATTATAACTAAAAATGAAAATCATCTTGATGCTACTCACAATCGTAAAAAAAATTCTTTATTAGAAGAAAACAAATTTATTCCTTTTTTATATGAATTGGGTGTAATTAATAAAGATGGCATAATTATTCAAACAAAATACTCTAAATATCGTCAAATAAATCGTTTCTTAGAATTCATTAAAGATATTGTACCATCACTTCCCAAAAACCAGAAAATCCATATAGTTGATTTTGGGTGTGGCAAATCATATTTAACATTTGCTACTCATTATTATCTACAAAATATACTTGGATTAGATATTGAAATAATCGGTTTAGACTTAAAAGAAGATGTTATTAATACCTGCAATTCTATCGTAAAAAAATATGATATGAAAAATATTAAGTTTTTTGTTGGAAATATCGAAAATTATATTAGTGAAAAGCCAATTGATATGGTTATTACTCTTCATGCTTGTGATATTGCAACAGATTTTGCTCTGGAAAAAGCAATTAAATGGAATGCTAAGGTAATTTTATCAGTACCTTGTTGTCAACACGAAGTTCATCAAAATATGAAATGCGCTAATCTAAAATTATTCGAAGATTATGGCTTGATTCAAGAACGATTAGCTTCATTGATAACTGATGTTACACGAGCAGAACTTTTAAAACTGCATGGCTATAAAGTTCAAATCCTAGAATTTATTGATATGGAGCACACCCCAAAAAACATCTTAATTCGTGCTACTCTTAACCCAGCATATAAATATAAAGATACTACAAAGTTAGATTTAATGAAAAAAGAATTCAATTATGAATTAACCTTAGAAAAATTATTAAAAAAAATCCTGTAAATGATCAAGTGAATCGCTTAATATTCACTAAAAATCATACAGGATTTTTTTCAATTGTTATTTTTTATTTATATTATCTGATTATCTGTCAAAAATAAATGGATTTCCTCTTGAAGGAGAAAATTTGTTTTTACCACTAACAACAATATCTTCTTCACCTTCAGGAATCACAAGCATATCATTACAAAAATCTTTAGTCATTTTATCTGCAATTACAAAAACTTTTACTTCATTATTTTCAATTTCAATAACTACTTCCGAATTATTTTTTACTTCTCCAACCTTACGGCACATACATCCATTGATGTCTAAATCACCATTTTCTTTATCTTCAAGATAAACTTTCATTTTCATTGCACTAGCAACAAATGTTTTTCTTCTTTGAATTGTTAATTTTCTCATATATATTCTCCCTTACTTTATAAAATAATTTTATCAAAATTCATTTCAAATATCAACTTAAAGAAAACATATTTCATAGATTATTATAAAGATTAAAAAATGAATTAAAAGCGGCTATTGCTAAAATTATAAAAGTTAAAATCATGAAAAAATAAATCCAAAATACAATGCCTTCTGATTTAATATCCTCCCAATAATATTTAAACGCAAATTTTATCGACACACGAAAATTGCTAAATAAATCTCGTATTCGTTTTTTAACAACTTTAAATGTGCCTTTAAATAATCCTGCAATTGCACATGAAATATTAAACAATGAGCCTATTCCAAAGCCAAACCCCATGGCTGTATATTTAGCTAATTCGCTAGACCCTTGAAATTTAGCAATAAAATAATAAAGAATAAAATAGAAAATAATCGGTATAGATATCAATAATAAACTAGTTTGCCACACTCCATAGTAAGGCCCTTTTTCCTTACCTTGATATTCCATATGCATCCCCCTTTATTTTCGATTATTCTAACATAGTTATTCAAAAGATACAAATTAAATAATTCATTTTTTATTTATAAATAAGAAAATATATTTAGTTAATTTTATATTTTTAAATCAGGTAATTTATTTAATATTTACTTTTTTATTTGTTCCAAGTTCGAAGTGATATTTAACTATCCCTAAATCAATTTTACTATAAAATCCAACTCCAGCTTTTAAGTTTACTTCACCATTACTATAATAGAACTTAAATTTTTGTTGATTCATTGCTGTCGGAGCAAGTAATGCAAGTTCTACTCCTTCTTTAAACCAATCCGGTGTATCGTTTGAAACATTACTAACTTGCTCAATCATTTTATTTTTATGTGGTATGCCTTGAGTTTTACCATATCCTAAAGATATTACTATGGTTAATTTTTCACCTTTATCTATTACAAAAGCTGATGGCACCTTTTTATATGTCATAGCTACCCAGCATGTGTTTAATCCTAATTGTTGAATTTTTATTACTAATCTTTCTCCATAATAGCCACATAATTCATCAAGTAATTTTCCTTTTTTTCCAACTAAAACAATATAATTTTTTACTCCACTAAATTTTCCATAATGAGCCATAAAACTATCAAATGCTTTAGGCTCATTTGTTACTAATTGAATATGAAGGCCACTTTCATTATTGCATTCCTCAATTTCTTTTCTTATTTCATCTAAAATTTCTTTCTCGATAGGCCTATCTAAATATTGACGAACACTATGTCTTTCTTTTATTGCATCAATTATATTCATTTTTCTATTCTCCTTTTCTATTTGGTAAATTTTCCATAATTTTTTTTGCATCATTTAGCATTCTTAGCAATTTATTCATTGCTTCTTGATCGGCATCAAAATAATAATAATTTTTGGTCCCTTCACGTCTCATTTTTACTAATCCTGCTTCCTTTAAAACACTTAAATGATGAAATACCGCAGGTCTTGAAAGATTTGTTTTTTCAGTTATCGCCCCTACTCTTACTCCATTGCATTCACCCATTTGTAGCATCACCAAAATCAAGTGTTGGCGATTTTCATCACCAAGTGCTAATAATATTTTTTGACATGATTTAAATTCTTCAGCCAACATTTGTGTGTCGATCATATTTTAACTCCCTTCGTTTATTTGTTTAAACCATTATACCATGTCAAATCAAAAAAAATTTAATGGTTAAGAAAATCAAGACCAATATTCGTATTTATATTAAATATTTTAAGCGTTATATGTTATAAATAAAAAAATTGAGTCTCCGCTTGATTACGAAAATAACTCAATTTTTTAATGCTAAAATATTATTATTCGATCTTAAATATACATTTCAATTAACAGTAATCCCGAATATTTAATAAAAATAAATCATAATAAAAAACAATTTTTCAATATTTATTTATAAGAATTATAGCATATTTATAGAAAAATAAATCGTTTTATATAAAAAATTATACATGTTGAATGAATTTTAATTAAATATAAATCAAAAAACTACATACCTATATATACTTAAAATTTATATTAATTAAAAAAGTGACTGTTTCTTGATTCAGTCACTATCTATCGCAATATTATTAACTACAAATTATTCATCATTTCTAGTTCTATAAGTATCTATATATTTTCCAGCACTATCTTTCCATGCTTTCCATCCATTTTGATTATGTCCACACACAATGACTGCAGCCATTGAAAATGAATCACATTCTACCCTATCAACTGTAATATTGTTTTCAAGGTTAATTAGTTTTCTTTTTTCAAGCCATCCTTTTGTTGAAATATTACTAATAGGAGCCAATTTAGCACCTTTTTCAATAAATATTTTTCCTTCTTCAATAGTCATAGTTGCTTCAGCATAATTACGAGTCGTCTTTATTCTCATTTTTAATGTATATGTACCATCTGGAACAATTCCGTTTTTTGCTTCTACAGCTTCCGTTGCCTGATTAAAAATATCATTTTTCATTTCATTAAGTGGATATATTATCTTACCATCAAAAGACGACATTAATTGTTTAACAAGATTTATGTCTATTGAAAATAATTCTGAATTACTTAATCTGCTCTTTGAAAAAATATTATGAAGTAATTCTTCTTTATTATCATAGTTACTAACTTCTATTGCAAATTCTCTTTTTAATCCAACAACATTAAAATAGCCATTATTTTCTAAATATTTCATTCTTTTTTCAAAATCTGTAGTTTTACCTATTTTTACTAATCCTTCTACAGCAGTAGACATAATATAAATAATTCCTTTTGACATATTGAGCTCCTTTTTAGTAATTCCTTTTTATAAGTATCTCATTTTTTTGCTGTAGTATCAATTATTTTTCGGAAAATTAAAATAAGTTTCAAGTGTATTTATCAAATTTACTATATTTATAATTTTGACTCATTATTATCAATGCAATTTTCTTCTTCCCATCCTTTTGTTTTTTGATCTTCTGGACTCATATTTAAGAACTCTTCTGTAAGTTCATAATCCATTGCATTTAACAAGCGTTCAAAATCTTCTAATGTTAGTTTGTCATCAACAAACATTTGATAAAAAACTGCAATAATATCCTCATCTTCATCACCTTGTGCTTTTATCTCTTCTATTGCTTCTTTTGCTTCTTCTATTGTCATATTATTCCTCCATATAATTTCTCTTATTATAATTTATTTATCATTTTTTCAGTACTATTTTGTTTTATTTTAATTAAATTTTTAATAAAATTCATTCTTTCATTAATTATCTCCAAATAATCAATAATTCCATTTTCTGGTATAGAAATCATGCCACTAGGATCATAAAAAGCATTTCTTTCACTATATGGAATTAATTCAACAATTTCTTTTACATAATTGTATATATCATCTAAAATATTATCTAATTCATTATTCAAATCCGAAACAGATTTTTCACTCATTATCTTTTTATAATATTCTAAAGGCTCTATTAATAAAAATATACAATTTTCATCAGATATTAATGATGTATATATATAATTCATTAATGATAAATATTCTTTTATGTTACTTTTATTCTTAAACACTTCATAAAAATTTTTATCTTCATCTTTTTCAATCTTTATAACAATTTCATTTTCATTTTTTTCAATTTCCATTTTAATCCCCCTTTTATTATATCTCTTGATATTTGTAAGTGTGCATATATTTTTTATTACTTATGAATCTATATAATTTATTTTTTTCAAATATAAAATGTTAACTCAATCAATTTATAATTACGCTATAATTCTAAATACTTTTTACATTCACTTGTTAAAATTTCTTTTTTCACTTCCTTTTGATTATAATAAGTCCTAGCAATTTTATAAGACTGTTCACTAGGACTTATAAAATGGTAGATATTGAAAGGGATTAAATAGAAATATTATTAATCTACCAATAATAATTAATTCTATAGATCTATGCTTTACTTCCTTTTCGTACTTTAATATTAAAATAAATTAAAGTTAAAAAAAATAATTTACAAAATTTAAATGCTTTTTTTGATAAATTATCAAAATATGAATAATATATACTATGTATATATATTCATAAATAAAAAAATAGAGAACAATTTTCTCTATTTTTTACAAAAATAAAAATAATGATTTATAACCAGTTTGATCTATTTCATCAATTAAATAATTCCATTTTTCTTTTATTGCTATTATTTTATCTTTTTTTAAAATCTTCAAATACTTATTTACTTTTTCATTTTCTGGTTCCTCATAAAATTTTTTATCATTTTGATATATATAATCTCTTGGAACAATATTAAATGCTACTTTTAAAGTATTTACTTTTGAATAGGTTTTTCCTTTACCTTGAAATAAAATTGTTAAAAGCAAAAATTCCATATCCAATCTAAATTCCATATAGTTTAATCTTGCATATTTAATTCCTATCTTTTCAAAAATATCTAATACTAAATTATAAACTTCACTATTATCATTAAAGGCATTAAAAAACAATACTTGCAAATTATCATTAAAAAATTTATTAACATATTTATTATTATGTGGTAAATAATTTAATGATATTAAATGTTTTATTTTAAGTGCATATAGTGCTGAAAGCGTCAATCTATAGTCATTAATTAAATTTAGATATTCGATTAAATTAAGAGTGTTTTTTGAAGTTCTAGTGGCATTTGCTATTATATGATAAAATTCTTCTTTAATAAATTTTTTATTTTTTATATTAGGTGCTATGAACTTAAAAGAATATCCTCGATTATTAAGAACATCATTCAATGCATTCATATATTCCTGATTAAATTTATTATCTAAAATCAACTCTTTACACCGTTCTTTTATTTCTATTTCTGCTAAGATTTCTTCATATTCAAATATTTCAAACAACTTGTTTAACTCCTCATATATTTTATCTTCCATATATTTCACCCCTTATTATTTCAAATAAAGTAGAATAACCATTGGGTTGATATCTTTTAAGCAATTCTTTATCAAGATAGGAATTATTCTTATCAATTCCGAGAAACTTGGATTCAAATATTGAACGATATTTATCCAACAATTCTTTATCAGCCTTATTCAAATAATCTTTAACATATATTCTTTTTGTTTTCTTGCTGTCTTGATAATATTCATCTTCTTTCAAAAACTTTTTATCAATTATTAAACACTTCATTTTAATTGTATTTTTTTCTTTTTTTGGCAAGTTGCTTAACAGTCTTTCCATTACTAAATAAAAGAAAATTAGTTCGTCATAAACATCTAAATTATATGTCTCACTATTTTGCAAATAGTTTATTAATTTATTTCTTAAATTATCTATTTTACTATTTTTTTCATTACGAACAGGAATTAAATTAACAAATAAATCATATACAGTTTTTATCTCTTTATGCTCTTTTAGATATGATTTCATTCCTATAATTTTTATTAATGAAGTGTTTGTTATTTTAACAAACTCAATCCCAAAGAAAAAGAAATTATATGATTCTAAACTTAATAAATAGTTAATTATTTTTTCTGAATAGTAATTCTTGTCATTTTCTACCATCTTGACTAAATAATCTAAATAAGGTCGACAAAACACTGTAAATTCTTTTTCAACAAATTCTCCGTTAACATAATCGATTGAACAATTTAGATGTTGATTATACTTTTTTTGTTCAAATTTACTTAACTTAAAAAATGATTTAGGGAGTTCATAATCCTTTTGTTTTAGAATCTCTACTAATTCTACATCATTAATTCTATTATCAATGAACAGTTGAAATGCTCCTTCAATAAAATCTTCTTTATAGTTTGATTCAATTAACCATTTAACATAATATTTTATTTTATGATTCATTCTATAATCACCCCGCTATGAAATTCTTTATTTCATTTTCAATTTGAAATATTCTAAAAATTCTATTATTTATTATTTTTTGATTATCTTCTTTTCTTTATTAACTTTTATTTCTATACAAAAAGGGAATTATATTCCCTTTTTGTATAAAATATCAATTAATTATTGTTTTTTTAAATATCTATATTAGCAATAAGTGATAATGCTTGAGTAAAAAAGCCAAGATATTTAGTTAAGTAATAGGGCTGTGTTGTAGGGACAGCAAGTTTAACAGTTCTTTCTTCAATTTCTAGATTATATTTGTACATAATTTTATCAAGTTTTTCTTTACACTTATTAATATCAATATCCATTTCATCTAAATAATCAAATGTAGTATGACAATCACTAAGTATTGGTCTTTCAAACTCATCAAATGATATTTTTATAGCAATACTATCACTACAATTTGGAAAGAAAAATGGAATAGCAACAATATAGGAACCATTAAATTCTCTATAAGAAATATTATCTTTATAATTCTTTAAAATCTCACTTATATCAATCATAATTTATCACCATATTATATTACTTAATTAAAGATAAAGTTTAAGTTTTGGATTCTCTAATCGTTCTATTGCTAACTCATATCCTTGTTTAGCGGCTTTAGAATACCATTCAACTGCCTTTCTATAATTTTGGGTTACTCCATAGCCTTCCTCATAGCAATATCCTAAACTATATTGTGCATTTTCTAAGTCTTGCATAGCAGCTGCTTCAAATAATTTAAAAGCTTTTACATAATCTAATGCTACTCCTTTTCCAGTAGCGTATAAACCACCTAAACTATATTGTGCTATTGCATTACCTTGATCAACTGATTTCTTATACCAATTAACAGCATTCTTATAGTCTTCTTGATCTTCATAATAAGAAGCTAAAGCACATTGTGCATCCACATGACCTAGGGTAGCTGCTTTTGTACACAATTCTATTGATTTTTGATGATTTGCTAAAACCCCATTTCCCAAACGATAACAAATGCTTAAACGCCATATTGCTTCGATATTTCCTTGATTAGCTGATTTTTTAAATAATTCAAAGGCTTTAGCATAATTTAGTGATACTCCAGTTCCAGTTGCATATAAAGAACCTAAAGCATATTGAGCAAATGCATCTCCTTGAACTGCAGCTTTTTCATACCACTTAGCTGCATTTTTATAGTCTTCTTGATCTTGATAATAAACTGCTAGCGTAGTTTGCGCATCTCTATGTCCTAGAGTAGCTGCTTTACTGAAATATTCCATTGATTTTTGATAATCTTCAGAAATACCATATCCCCATCGATAACAAATTCCTAAATTATTTGTTGCATCCACATTTCCTTGATTTGCAGCTTTTAAATAACATTCAAAAGCTTTCTCATTATCTTCTTCTGTACCAATACCATAGAAATAACAAAAACCCAGATTGTTAATATTGTCAACTGAATCCTTTTTATGAGATAAGAAATATTTAAACAATATATTTTGATTAAAATTCTCGGCAAATAACAAAGATTCAAATGAAATAAACTTTTGTCTAGCCTTAATAAAATCATCTATACTTGTTATAATAACTTTATTCATAATTTTTTCTCCTTTATTTTATATCTAATTTGATTATAAATCTTTTTATTAACTTCATCAAGAAATTGGATAATTTTTGTGTAGGCGCCAATGTTAATATACAATAAATGTAAGACTTTTTGAGAAGTTTAGTTGATAAATTAAAAAGTGATTCAAATCATTTATAATTTAAGCAACCAAACTCAATCAAAGAGGATTCAAATCACATGCCTATTATATCACAAAACACAAAATATTTGCCACATGATTTAAATACTCGCTATTATGCTTGTAAAACTTATCTTGCGAATAAACATAAAAAGTTGCTACTCATTGGTATATCAAAGATATTTGCAGAAAATATCATATATCCAAAGCTTCATTAATGAGATGGATGAAAAAAATGATGGGACTAAAGAATCTCTTATCGATAAATCTAAAAGACCAGTAACTCCACATCCTAATTCCTATACTATTGAAGAAATTAAAAATATTAATAATCTCTTAAAAAGAAATCCCAACATTAGTTTAAGTGAACTATATGGAAAACTTAAGAAAAATTATGCATACACTAGACATCCTACATCATTATTTAGATTCTTAGGAAAAAATGGAGTTTATGTGCAATCCGAAGTTAAACATAATAAATATACTCCAAAACCTTATAATACACCTATCACAATAGGTGAAAAGATGCAAATGGATGTAAAACATGTTCCATCTAAATGTTTTTTGGTAAAGAGTCTAAGAAGTTTTACCAATACACAATCATTGATTAAGCTTCTAGAGAAAGGTTTATTTATGCCTATGAATCTGCTGATTCATATTCTACTGTTGATTTTGTTATCAGAGCAATAATCTATTTGAACTATATTCCTAAATGCATTCTAACAGATAACGGTTTTGAATTTACACATAACAAAGAAAAGAAAAATAAAATGAAACCTTACCTTAAAATGTCTAACAATATACCATCTTGTTCTCTCAAATGGTTATCTCCTTTGGAAAAAAGGAACTCTTTAACAGATGCAAAAGACAACAATAAATCTTTACTACCTTCATTTTTTGTCTCACATCATTTACAGCTTAACATTTGTCCATCGATTTTATTATTTTGAGTGTTTATTAAAAAAATATTCATATAGAATTTTCTTCAACGTTTATTAAAACGCTTTTTAATATTTTGTATCGTCATTAATCACTAAAAAAGCAGCAAAATTGCTTCTAAATAATATATTTTTCTATATTTCTTCAATACCTAAACTCTTCAAATAATTATATGTTCCATCGTAAAACTCAGGTAATCTTGTACTATCTTCATAAAATCCTGAAAGTGTTTTATTTGGATTTCCTGTAGGCACACATATAACCATTCCTGCTCTAGCACGTGTTAATAAAACTCTATATGCATTTAACATATATTTCATTAATTCTTGTTTACCTTCAGTAGTTGGAGTTTGTTCTACCCAATTTGTTTTACCATTAAATCTATAGAACTTCCATTTCCCATTATCATATCTCATATCAGCATCCCAAAGTAAACAAGTATAGTCAAGTTCTAATCCTTGAACTTGAATTTCAGTAGCGGCATCTTCTAAATAATTTGAAGATCTTGTATCTGACTTATCCTCTAAAAACCAATGAACTGCATTTTCATCACCTGAAGGCAAGACATGAACTGCTAAAGGTTTAAATCTAGCAGATTCTTTAGTAACTAAGACTCCTGTTCTTTCTGTTCCACGAACTTTTTCGTGAAGCCATCTTCTAGCTTTATTCATATCTCTAGTTAATACAATAGGATACTTATCTTTAATTTCAGAATATAATTGTTTTACATTACTATCAAAGCTTAATAATGCATGAACAAAAGCTGATAGTTTTTCTGCTCTATAAGAACGTAATGAAACTCCTAAATGAAGACTTTCTGCATAAATAACATTCTTGTTATATTTTAATAGTTCATTTACCTTTCCTTCAGCATATTCTTTTTCAACAAGTTTTGGTGAAATATATACATTCCAATGTGGAAATTGTTCATTTAATGCATTAATCCATTCAGATATTCCTGCTTCTCCCGTGTTGATTTCTTGACCACCACCAACTAAACAAACAATAGCAGCCCAGTCTTTTCTTTGATCAAGTGACCATATTAAGAAAGCTGCTTCAGATATTGGGAAATTAGGAACTTTTAATTTATTTCCATAAGTTCCACCACGTTTTAAATAGTCTGCAAGTCTTTTATGAGTCCATGAACGTTGTGCTTCATCAAATATTGCTACATGTTCTACTTCACCATAACCAGCACTATCATTTTCTACAGCTTTTGTAGGTTCTATTTCAAGAACTCCATTTTCTACTGGATTTTTAATTTTAGCTAACATATTATCACGATAACGGTGAATCATTTGAATTGATTTACTTACTTCTCTACGTGAATCAATCATTTTCTTTTTAACATTATTATTTTGACATTTCTTGTAGTTATCTAGCGCTAGAGCTTCAGTTAATACTGCTACTAAAGGTCCATTCCCAGATAAATATACTGCACTTTCTCCTTCTACTGGTTCTTCATTACCTTGATATGTTTGTTTAATAGCAACATCAAGACCAACTAATGTTTTACCAGCACCAAGAACACCTGTTACAAAACAAATACTTTTCTTTAAATTTTCTTTACTATCTTTAATAACATCTAAAATATATGAAATAGTTCTATCGGTAGAAACATTATCTGCTTCATGTCTAGTAATATTTTCTACAGAATGATTTTCATATAATGTTTTAGCTGCTTCTATGATTGTAGGAGTTGGTGCATATGGACTAATAATCCAATTATCATCAACAGGTTTTTCATCTGGATATTTATTCAATACTTTATTAATCAAATCCAAAATACCATTATCATCAGTCACTAATGGATTTACTATTCTATCATCATAAGTTGACATATTAATTTCAGTAGATGAACTACGATAATTAGTCGCAATTAATATAGGAACAATTACATGTTCTTGACTAAATTTATGAAAATTTTTTAAATCTAGAGCATAGTCTAAAACTTGATCTATATCATTTTCTAATATTTTACTTTCACCAACTTTAAACTCAAGACAAAATATTATTCCCTTTATTAATAAAACAACATCTATACGTTTTCCTAATCTAGGAATATCATATTCAAAAATTACTTTTTCAGTATCACTAAAGTTTGGTAATATTCGTTTTAATATAGAAATCTCAGATTTCCACGCTTCTCTAGTAGTAGTTAAAGCTTCACCATGATAATTGTCACATAGTATTCCTAAAATTGAATTATCATTTAATTCTCTAAAAATTCTTTGAAACAACTGTTATATAAACAACGATACATACTTCCACTCCTTTACTTCATTTTTTCACCACCTGCTTTATCAAGCAGTTTTTTTGTTTTTTCTTTTAATTCATTTTCTTTTATAAATACATTCATTAAATCTTGTGCTATTTGCATTTGTGCTTCTGTAAGTTCACATGAATATACACAATCTTCTATTG
>CAZYEI010000013.1:0-30109 GCA_964646425.1 uncultured Eubacteriales bacterium
TCTTTTATAATTGTTTCTGGTATTATTCCGTTTTCTTCATTATATTTTTCTTGTATTTCCCTTCTTCGATTAGTTTCTTCGATTGCTTTCGACATTGAATTTGTCATATTATCAGCATAAAGTATTACCTTACCATTAGCATTTCTCGCCGCTCTACCTATAATTTGAATTAACGATCTTTCCGATCTCAAAAAGCCTTCTTTATCAGCATCCAAAATTGTGATTAATGAAACTTCTGGTATATCTAAACCTTCTCTTAATAAATTAATCCCCACCAACACATCATATTTGCCTTTTCTTAATTCATAAATAATTTGTGTTCTTTCTAAAGTTTTGGTTTCGTTATGTAAATATGCTACTTTTATCCCAAACTTTTTTAAATATTCAGTTAAGTCTTCTGCCATTCTAATAGTGAGAGTTGTAATTAATGTTCTTTCACCCTTTGATATTCGAATTTGAATTTCATTTATAATATCATCAATTTGATTTTTAGTAGGTCTCACTTCAACTTCAGGGTCAAGTAAACCTGTAGGTCTAATAATTTGTTCAACCACTTCATTTGCTGTTGATTGAAGTTCATAATCACCTGGAGTAGCACTCACAAATATCGCCTGTTTATATTTTTTTTCAAATTCGTCAAAGCGCAATGGACGATTATCTAAAGCGCTAGGTAATCGGAAACCATACTCCACTAAAGTTTCTTTTCTAGATCTATCACCATTATACATTCCTCTAATTTGTGGTAATGAAACATGAGACTCATCAACGACTAATAAAAAATCATTAGGCATATAATCAAATAAAGTAAATGGTGGTTCACCAGGTTTTCTTTTATCAATATGACGTGAATAGTTTTCAATTCCAGGACATATTCCTAATTCTCTTAACGATTCAATATCATGTAAGGTTCTTTGTTCAATTCTCTCTTGTTCTAAAGGTTTTCCTGCCTTTTTATAATAATCGATTCTTTCTAATAATTCATCGTGAATTGTCTCGCACGCTTCTAATACTCGGTCTTTTCTAGCAGCATGAGCATAAGCTGGAAATATTAATAATTGTTTATAGGCACATCTTGTTTTACCTGTAATTGGATCTATTTCCGTAATTCTTTCGATTTCATCCTCAAACATTTCAATTCGGTAATAGACTTCATTTGTTGAAGCAGGTGCTATTTCAATTATTTCACCACTAATTCTAAACGTTCCTGGTGCTAAGTCTATATCATTTCGCTTATATTGTCCTTCAATTAAATCTGCAATCATTTTTTTTCGATCAACAATATCGCCTTGTTTTATCAAAAATACCAATCCACGATACTCATCAGGATCTGTCAAAGCATAAATTGCCGCTACAGAAGCAACAATAATTGTATCTCTTCGATCAAGTGCAGCATTAATCGCTGCGCTTCTTAACATTTCAATTTCCATATTCATTACAGCATTTTTATCAATATAAGTATCTGTTTTAGCAATATATGCTTCTGGTTGATAAAAATCAAAATTAGATACAAAATATTCTACTCTATTATTAGGAAAAAATTCTTTAAATTCACTATATAATTGTCCTGCTAAAGTTTTATTATGAACCAAAACAATTGTCGGTTTGTTTACTGCCTGAATAACATTAGAAATAGTAAATGTTTTTCCTGTACCTGTTGCTCCAAGTAACACCTGTGTTCTTTTACCATCTTGAATACCTTTAATCAATTTTTTTATTGCAGTTGGTTGATCACCAGTTGGAGAAAACGGAGAAACTAATTCAAAAAGTTGTTCCATTTTATTTTCCTCCTAAAATCGCAGCACTAACACATGCATCATCAAATTGATATAGCCAAGAAGCGACATATGATAAAGCACTATTATATTCACCTAATTCTATCGTTACATCTGGTTCGATTCCAATCCCGTGAATACTATATTTTTGAGGTGATAAAGTTCTAGCAAAAGTATATCGAATACTGCTACCATCAGGTAAAGGGACTTCATTTTGAGCTATTCCTTTGCCAAAAGATTTAACACCTACAACTTGAACTTTATCATTTAAATAATTGCTATAATCCTTTAATGCTAAAGTCAAGCCCTCACTTGCAGATGCTGTGTTTTCATTAATTAAAATTGTTATACTATTAAACTTATATCTTACGCCACTTGTAGTTTTCCCACCACTTGATGTATGACCATCTTTATACTCATAATAAAGTAAGTCTAACCCACTTGGCAAAAAATAATCTGCAATATTAGTAAACGAAGTAACTAATCCTCCTGGATTTCCTCTTAAATCTAAAATCAAATCTAACTCATTATTTTCTCTTCCTTTATTTTTTTCTCTCAAAACAATTGAGTCCATAACATCTTTAAATTCAATACTTGAAGAATTAGTAAATTGAGTAATTCTAACCCCAACACATGTTGGACAAATATCATTAGACACTTCATTTTCGAAAATATAATTAGATAAATAAGCTTTTCTAAATACAGTAACATCTAACTCTTCATTCCCTCTTTTAATACGCAAATCTATACTACTATTTTCTTCAGTTGATTTAATATATATTTCAATTTCTTCATAGGTCATTCCGACAAAAGAAATATAATTATTATCTTTATAGCAACCTAAAATTTGATCTCCTATCTTTAAAATATTATTGCTTCCACCCTTTTGATATACTTCAGATACAATTAAACCATCTTCATTTATTTGTTTATCACTATTAACAGAACTTCTAATAGAAATACCAATACCATAATATGTTGGAGTAGGTGATGTTGAAATATTATCATTACCATTATCAATAATAATAGGTGCTTCTGTAAAATATGTATATGGATCTATATTTCTATTAACACTATAGATTGCATTAATAGCCGCTTTTAATGATTCTTCTGTAGTTTCATCATCACCAAAATACCAATCATTTTTTAATATATTATAATAATAAATCAAGTTTTCTAAATCTTCATCAACCTCATTATTACTAATACCTAAACTAGCAGCAAAAGATACTCCTAAAACAAATGTAATCACAGAACAAAGAATAGTAAAACAAAAACCTTTTTTTCTTTCCTTCTTTATTATTTTCTTTTGTTCATTATCATTAATATCATTCATACTAATCACCTAATCTTCTTTATGATAATCTTTGAAACCATACCCAAATACATCTTTTGCATTAATTACAATCATAAAAGCATTTGAATCTATTTTATGTACTTGTTCTTTTAAAGTATGATATTCACGTTTATCGATAACAACTTCAATAATATTCTTACTTTGATATGTGTAACCACCTTCGCCATGAATATATGTTGTTCCTCGTTCCATTGTATAATTAATAAAGTGATTAATTTCATCATGCTTTTCGCTTAAGATATGAATCATAAAAGATTCATTACCACTAATTATTGCCCTATCAATCATTATTCCACATAAATAAGCACTCATTACGCCTACTAAAGCCGGAACAAAACCTACAATAAAAGCACTAGCTATTACAATACAAGCATCAAATATAAATACAACTCTATCAACGCCAATTTTAAACTTCTTAGCTATCATAATACAAGGAATATCTAATCCACCGGTAGAACCACCTTTTTTAAAAACTAAGCCAATTCCATATCCTACAAAAATAGCAGAAAACACTGCATATAAAATCAAAGTTCCTGTATCATTTGCATTTATTTCAAAAATCTCAGGAAAAGTTTTGTCTAAATAATTACTAAGCAATTCACATAATATTGTAAAAATAGGATAAACTATGGTGCTTAATAGAGTTTTTAAAGCAAACTTTTTCTTTAAAAAAATTAACCCTACCAAAAATAATGCCCATGTACAAATAGCAACAAAGGTAGAATATTTTACTCCAAATAATTTATTTAAAATAATGCCAATACCAGCTACACCACCAGTAACAACATTAACTTTTACAGCAAAGAAAACATAACCAATTGCCAAAAATAAATTACCAAGTATAATTACCAAGAAATTTTCAATCATTTCTTTATTAATTTTCTTAATCATAACTTATCTTACTCCCATCTTTAAATAAGCATAAATAAAATCTTTAATATCTCCGTTCATAACTCCTTCGACATCACTTGTTTCATAATTTGTTCGATGATCTTTCACTAAATTATATGGGCAAAAAATATATGACCTAATTTGAGAACCCCATTCAATAAGTTTTTGTTCTCCTTTAATATCTTTAAGTTCTTTTTGTTTTTTTTCTAATTCATATTGATATAATTTGCTTCGCAACATATCCATACATCTTTCTCTATTTTGAATTTGTGATCTCTCTGTTTGACATGATACTACAATACCTGTGGGAATATGAGTAATTCTAACAGCGGAATCTGTTTTATTAATATGTTGTCCCCCCGCTCCACTTGCTCTATAAGTATCAACACGAATATCTTCATCTAATATTTCAATTTCTCCAATTTCATCAAATACAGGAGAAACATCAACACTTGCAAAAGAGGTATGTCTTCGCTTTGAAGAATCAAACGGAGAAATACGAATAAGTCTATGTACACCTTTTTCTGACTTGAACATTCCATAAGCATTTTCACCGCTTACTCTAATTGTAACCGATTTAACACCAGCTTCTTCTCCTACCATATAATCAAGTACTTCTACTTTATAATTGTTATTTTCACAAAATTTTACATACATACCATATAGCATTTCTGCCCAATCTTGACTCTCTGTACCACCTGCACCTGGATGAAATTCAATGTATGCATCATTACTATCAAATGAACCATTTAATAAAATAAAAACTTCAAAATCTCCAACCATTTTTAATGCCTTAAAATACTCTTCTTCAATCATTTCGTGCATTTCAAAATCATACTGAATTTTTAATTCATCCAGTGTATCTACAACAAATTGGATTTGTTTTGAAGTTTCTTTGTATGTTTCAATTAATTTATTTAATTGATTATTTTCATTGATGATATTTTTAGCACTCTTAGGATTTTCCCAAAATGTTGCTTCCATCATTATATTTTGAATTTCTTTAATTCTTTTTTCTTTAGCTGGCAGGTCAAAGAGACTCGCCTAGTTGTTCTAGGCGAAGTAAGGCATCATTCATTTTAGTATGCATTTCAAACAATTCAATTGCCATACTATTATCTCCTTTTCCAATATTTAAATCTTATTTTGTATCTGCATCAACGGCATCTTTTTTTATGCTGTCTTCATTAGTTGGTTCTTCTTTTTTTTCAACTTTAACTTGTGCATTTAATAAATATATCGCAGTTTGTTCTGCAATTTTATTCATCATTTTATTAAACATATCATATCCTTCATGAATATAACTTTGTAATGGATTTGTTTGAGCATAACTTCTTAAACCTATTCCATCTCTTAATCTTGCCATTTGATCAATATGATTTGTCCAATTAGTATCAATTACTTTAGTTAAAATTTGTTTTTCAACCATTTTAAAGATATTTGCGCCCCAAAGAGCACCTCTAGCTTCTTCTTTGGCAACCAAAATATCAATTATTTTATCAATTACATCATCTCTTTCAAGACGGCGTAATGAATCTTTTTCAAATTCTTCAGGTGTAAGAAATTGCGGAACTAATTTCTTTTCTAGGTCATCTAAATTTACGACTTCATCTTTATCAACATAATAAACGCAATCTTTTACATAACGAATTGCCACACGTTTAAAAAACTCTTTTACAACATCGTGAACATCATCTTTTTCAATTACTTTATCACGTTCAGCATACATTGTTTCTCTTTGTTTTCTCAAAACATCATCATAATCTAATAAACTTTTACGTGTATCATAGTTTTGACCTTCAACTCTCTTTTGAGCAGAAGTAATTGCATTTGTCATCATTTTAGATTCAATTGGTTCTGCGCCTAAAGATTTTTCAAACATTGACATAATGGAAGGGTTACCAAACCTTAGCATTAGTTCATCTTCAAGCGATACATAAAATCTCGAACAACCAGGATCTCCTTGACGTCCAGAACGTCCTCTTAATTGACCATCAATACGTCTTGATTCATGGCGTTCACTACCAATAACATATAATCCACCAAGTTCTTTTACTCCCTCGCCTAGTTTAATATCGGTACCACGTCCAGCCATATTAGTAGCAATTGTAATAGAACCCTTTTCGCCAGCACGTGAAATAATTTCTGCCTCTCTAGCGTGATTTTTAGCATTTAAAACTTCATGTGGAAGCCCTTCACGTTTAAATAAATCGGAAATAACTTCTGATGTTTCAACTGCAACAGTACCAACTAAAACTGGTTGACCTTTTGCATGACGTTCTTTAACATCTTCAATCATTGCTTTATATTTATATTCTTTCTTAGCATAAATTAAATCAGGTAAGTCAGCTCTTTGAATAGGTCTATTGGTAGGAATTGTAATAACACGCATATTATAAATTTCACCAAATTCTTCTTCTTCTGTTTTAGCAGTACCTGTCATACCTGCTAATTTCTCATATAATCTAAAATAATTTTGATAAGTAATTGTAGCTAATGTAACTGTTTCAGGATTAATCTTTACGCTTTCTTTTGCTTCAATTGCTTGATGTAAACCATCAGAATATGTACGACCAGCAAGTAAACGACCAGTAAATTGGTCAATAATTACAATCGCACCGTCTTTAATCATATAGTCAACATCTTTTTGCATAATATAATTTGCTTTCATTGCTTGAGAAATATGATGAACTAAAGATTCATATTTAATATCATATAGATTTTTAATACCGAAAGTACGTTCAGCTTTCATCATACCACTCTCAGTTAAATGAACTGTTTTAGACTTAATATCAACCTCATAATCTGTTGATCTTAAAGCCTTAGAAAAGCGATCAGCTTGCATATATAAATTACTTGTTACTTTATTTCCACCAGAAATAATTAAAGGCGTTCTTGATTCATCAATTAAAATAGAATCTGCTTCATCAATAATCGCCATATACAAAGGTCTAAGAACTCTTTGACGAGCATCAATAACCATATTATCTCTTAAATAATCAAAACCAACTTCAGAGTTAGTTGTATAAGTAATATCACATTTATATGCTTCTTGTTTTTGAGATGGAGTTAACTCTCTCAAGTTACAGCCAACAGTCAAGCCTAAGAAACGATAGATATTACCCATCCATTCAGCATCTCTGCTTGCTAAATATTCATTTACTGTAACAACATGAACTCCTCTTCCTGTTAAAGCATTTAAATAAACACACATAGTAGCTGTTAATGTTTTACCTTCACCAGTTCTCATTTCTGCAACATCACCATCATGCAAAACAATAGCACCCATAACTTGCACTTTAAAAGGGAATTGTCCTAAAACTCTTTTGGCAGCTTCTCTTGATACCGCAAAAGCTTCAGGTAAAATATCATCAACAGTTGCACCATTAGCTAACTTTTCCTTAAAATAAGGAGTTTTTGCTTTTAATTCCTCATCAGTTAAAGCAGCCATTTCATTTTCATAAGCTAAAACCAAATTTGCACGTTGTTCCACTTTTTTTAATAATTTTTCATCAATTTTAAATAATCTACGAACAAAATTACTTGTTGCCATTTTTATACTCTCCTTTTCAAAATATAAATCACTATATTTTACCATTTTTTTATAAATAAAAAAAGCCTTTTAATTTCTTAATAATTAAATTTATCATAAAATTCTTTCAAAATACCATGATAATTACTTAACCATGGTTTATTTTTACCATAAAAATGCAAAATCACAGTATTATTATTTACCCAATCAATATTTATCTTCTCAACATTTTTAGGATTTAAATTATAAAAAATAATACCACGATCATTTAAATTATAAATAATATTAGGAACTTTTTTTATTTTGTCACCATACAAGCCAGAAAGCACATCTTGATCTGGCAGCATTAAACGATTTTTATATTTCTTAATATAATTAATTATTTCATCGCTTTTTTGAATTTTACGTAATTCTTTAATGTTCATCAATAATACACCAGTATTTACATATTCAGCCCCTCTAGGAGCAGCATTTTTAATTTCATTAAATTTTCTTAACACTTCTCCCACATTTGAAGCAGCCACAAATAATTTATCATCAAAACTAGTATTATATAAACTTTCTAAATCCTTCAATACAATAATATCAGGGTCTAAATATAATACTTTATCAACATTATCAGGCAAAAATTTAAATGCAAATAAACGATAATACATCGCAAATGGATATCTTTTTGTTGTAGGTGCTCCTTCAAGTAAATAATCATCAACGTAGATTAAATGAAATATAAATTTTTCTCTAAATTCATTTTCAAGTTTAGTAATATCACGTTGAGATACATCATTACTAGCAACATATATATCAAAATTATGATTATTCGATTCTGCAATCGACCTTAAAAGCGTCTTTAAAAAATTTAAATATTTTTTATTTAGTGTTACCAAAATATTCATCCTATTCACCTTACTCTATTAATAATTTTTTGATAAATTTTCTTCATTATTTCTTCATTACAATATTTGTTGATATCCGCTATTTTTATCCACCGAACATCACTATTTTCATCAGGATTATTTTTGATATAATCATTTTTATCACCAATAAAAATATATGTTACATTTAAGTGCAAATGTTCTTTAATTAAATTTCCATTTTTATTATGTTGTGGCACTGGTAGAACTTCAATTGAAACGATTTTATTACTAAGTGGTTTAATATTCTTTATTCCACTCTCTTCTCTTATTTCTTTAGCAGCTACTTTTAAAAAGTCGCTTTCTAAATCAACATGTCCCCCAAGCCAAGACCATGATTTATAGATATTATGATATGCAAATAAAACATATTCTTTATTTTCATCAAGCACTATTGCCGAACTAGAAAAGTGTGCTTCCTCACATTTTCTATCTAATAAAAAGTCGCCATGTTTTTTATATAATTTCAAAATTATTTCTTTATCAATTTCTTCCTGCCTACATAAAGGAATAAATTCTTCGATAAATTTAATAAAATTCACATTTATCACCAATAAAATAATACATTTCTTTTTATCAAAAGTAAATTAATTTATTACTTTTTCTTTCATTTATCCAAACTCTTATCATCCTAAAATATTTACTTTTTTAAAACACGCCAGTATAATAATCTTTATGTTTGGAGATGATAAAATGCAAAAATATAAAATAATCTTTTTCGATATTGATGGAACTTTATATTCTCACAAGCAAAACTGTATTCCAAAATCTACAATTGATAGTATCAAAAGACTTAGAGAAAATGGATATAAAATTGCTTTATGTAGTGGAAGATCATTATATCTCTTAAATCAACTAAAAATACTAAATTATATTGAAGTTGACTATATGATTTTAATCAATGGAACACTTGTAATAGATAAGCATAATAATAGCATAATTTATAAAAAGCCATTTAATAAAATTACTTTAGATAAATTAATAAAACGAACAAGAGAATTAAATGGTGAACTTGGTATTTTAACTTCCAATGATTTGTTCAGATTAGATAGCAAAACAGATTTAATTATTAAAGGCTATGCCCCCTTACATATTCCGGTTCCTGTTAAAAAAGATTATCGTAATAAAGAAGTTTATCAATGCAACTTATTTATCGACGATGAAAAACTTTATTTATTTAATGATTTGTCACCAGAACTAGATTTCATTCATTTATTAGATTATGGATATGATGTTTTAGTAAAAGGAGAGAATAAAGTAAAAGGAATTAAAAAATTATTAGATTACTTAAATATTTCTCAAGAAAATACCATTGCTTTTGGAGATGGAAATAATGATGTAGGAATGATTGAATATGTTGGGCTAGGAATTGCTATGGGAAATTCGGTAGATTTATTAAAAAAAAGTGCTAACTATATTACAGAATCTATTGATAAAGATGGAATTTATCTTGCATTAAAAAACTTTAATTTGATTTAACAAATAAAATGTTTTGTCAATTTAAAATCACTATTGAATCCAAGAAAAATATTTTCAATCATTTAATATGTATTTTTCAAGTTGTTTATATTAAAATATTGTAAAGAAGAAGGGAGTGATAAAATGCTTGCTCAAAAATGGAAATTCGGTAATATTTGGTACTATTTAATCTTAATATTAGTTGTCATAGTTTCAATTGCGTTATATCACTTCTTAAAAAGAAAAACAAAAGATGAGATATACAAAACACTATATAGACTTACAATTGTAAATTTAATTTTTCATTTCTTAAGACTTATATTTCCACCTTATGTATTTGAATTTAAAAACGCTAATGATTTAAGAGTAATGAGAGTTGTTGGATTTGAAAATATTTGTGCTGTTAATACCCTACTTGGACCAATTCTATATAAATCAAAAAACAAATATATAAAAGATTATTATATGGTTATTGCTTGTATTGGAGGGTTAGTTGCACTGACAATTCCAGTGGCACCTTACACACAAAGAAATTTATTCTCGTTTGATATGATGCGATACTTTATTTCTCACTACATCTTATTTATAATTCCAATTATGACCTTAATCTTTAAATTATACGAATTTAATTATAAAAGATTTTGGACATTACCTATCGCTTTCTTTTTATGCTTAGCATTAATTTATTTTAATGAAAATTTAACTTATGATTTAGGCTGGGTAAAGGAAAAAAGAAACTTTTCTTTAGTATATGGGCCACCAGAAAATACTCCTAAAGCCTTGGAACCATTAACTAATTTCTTAGTTTCTTTGGTTCCAGATAATTTAAAAAATTATCCTGATCAATACGGAAATATTGTTAAAGTGACTCCATTATTGTGGTTATTAAATCCTTTTTTATGTCTAGCATATCCTGCTTCGTTTATTCTCAACGTTGCATTAGATTTTAAGCATTTTAAAAAAGACACAAAAAATATTTGGATTAAAGCAAAAGAAAAATTTAAACGTGCATAAAAATATCTAAACTCTTCAAAAAAATGTAGACATTAATGAAGCAACCCCAAAATGGTTCCTCAAAATAAAAATGTCTACATTTTTTTATTTTTAATAAAATTATCACTTTAAGTTAACAATAGTTACATTCTACAAAATCCTTGTTCATTTTAAATTTGAACAAGGATTTAAATAACTTTTTATATCAATTTATTCTAGTTCAAATCCACCAGTATATAATTGATAATAAATTCCTTTTTGAGCAATTAAATCATCATGGTCTCCTCTTTCAATTATTCTTCCATGATCTAATACCATAATTGCATTAGAATTTTGAACAGTTGACAATCTATGGGCAATTACAAATACAGTACGTCCTTTCATTAATTCATCAGTACCTTTTTGAACTAATAATTCTGTACGTGTATCGATACTTGATGTTGCTTCATCTAAAATCATTACCGGAGCATCAGCAATTGCAGCACGAGCAATTGATAATAATTGTCGTTGTCCTTGAGACAAATTGCTTCCATCACCATTTAGAACTGTATCGTATCCATTAGGTAGTCTAGTAATAAAGTCATGAGCATTTGCAATTTTAGCTGCCTCAATTACTTCCTCATCAGTAGCATCAAGTCTACCATATCTTATATTTTCTCTTACAGTTCCTGTAAATAAATTAGTATCTTGCAATACGATTCCAATTGATTTTCTTAAATCTGCTTTTTTTATTTTGTTTATATTAATATCATCATATCTAATCTTTCCATCTGCTAAATCATAGAAACGATTAATCAAATTAGTTATCGTTGTTTTACCCGCACCAGTGGCACCAACAAAAGCTATCTTTTGACCAGGTTTAGCATAAATACTAACATTATGTAAAACTATTTTATCTGGTGTATAACCAAAATCAACATCATAGAATCTAATATCACCTTTTAGTAAAGTGTACGTCAAAGTTCCATCTTTATGTGGATGCTTCCATGCCCAATTATGAGTTCGTTCGTTTGTTTCATGGATTACACCATTTTCATCAATAATAACATTGACTAATGTAACATAGCCTTCATCAACTTCGCTCTCCTCATCTAGCAAATTAAATACTCGTTTTGCTCCCGCAAGCCCCATTACAACAGAGTTTATTTGTTGAGACACTTGAGTAACATTTTGAGAAAATTGACGGCTTAAAGCAAGAAAAGCAACTACTACTTCAATTTTGATGACATTAATTGAACCAATACGTAAATTTGGAATTTTAAGCATTAATAATATCATGCCAACAAAAGCTACTGAGACATATAGAATATTACCAATATTCCCCATAATTGGCATTAAAATATTTGCATATTTATCTGCGTTATTTGAATCTTCAAATAATTGTTGATTTACTTTATCAAACTTTTCTTTAGCCTCTTCTTCATGACAAAATACTTTTACTACTTTTTGACCTTTCATCATTTCTTCGATATAACCTTCTATTCTAGCAATAGAACTTTGTCTCTTAATAAAATATTCGCTACTTTTTCCACCAACTGTTTTTGTAACATATAAAATAAATAATACAGCCATTAAAACTACTAAAGTAAGCCAAATACTTCTACTTAACATAAAACATAACAACACAACAATTGTAGTTCCACTAGCAAAAAATTGCGGCAAACTTTGAGATACCAGTTGACGTAGTGTATCGATATCATTTGTATAGCAACTCATTGTTTCACCATGTGGCGTTGTATCAAAATATTTAATAGGTAATGTTTCCATATGTTTAAACATATCCACTCTAACTCTTCTTAGTAAATCTTGAGTAAGAATTGCTCCCAGTCTTTGATATATAAATGATGAAATTAAACCAATTAAATAAATCGAACCCATTAAGATAATTGTTGTAATAAATGATTTTTCAATAGCACTATATCCAATTTCTAATCCATTACTAATATGAGCAACTATTTTTTCCATAAACATTGCAGAAGCAGAACCACAAGCACTAGAAATTAAAATACAAACTAATATAATAATTACAGATTTTTTATAATATTTAAATAAATATTTAATTAACCTTTTTAAAGTAACACCATCTAAACTTCTTTTCTTACCTAATTCACCTTGGGGAGGTCTTTTATTCATTGCCATTATTAGTTCCCCCTATCTTATTTTGAGTATAATAAACTTCTTGGTATATTTTATTTCTAGCTAATAATTCTTGATGATTTCCTTGATCTTGAATCATCCCATTTTCCATAACTAAAATTAAATCCGAATCCATAATACTAGAAATCCTTTGAGCAATAATAACTTTAGTTGTCTCAGGAATATATTTCTTAAAGGCACTTCTAATTAGTGCATCTGTCTTAGTATCAACCGCCGAAGTAGAATCATCTAAAATTATAATTTTAGGTTTTTTCAATAAAGCTCTAGCAATACACAATCTTTGTTTTTGACCACCAGAAACATTACTTCCTCCTTGTTCAATATATGTATCATATTTATTTGGAAAAGATTGAATAAATTCATCAGCTTGTGCTAATTTACATGCTTCAACCATTTCTTCATCACTAGCTTCTTTATTACCCCATCTTAAATTTTCTTTAATCGTACCTGAAAATAAAACATTTTTTTGCAATACTACTGAAACAGAATTACGTAGAGTCTCTAAATCATAATCTCTAACATCAACGCCACCTACTTTTACACTGCCTTCAGTTGCATCATACAACCTTGAAATAAGTTGAATAAGCGTTGTTTTAGAACTTCCGGTTCCTCCGATTATTCCCACCGTTTGTCCACTTTTAATCTTTAAATCAACATTTTTTAAAGCAAACTTCTCAGCATTTTTAGAATATTTAAATGACACTCCATTAAATTCAACATCCCCGTTTTTAACTTCATATATAGGATCACTTGGATTAACAATAGTACTCTTTTCATTTAACACTTCTGAAATTCTCTTCATACACGGGATTGCCATAGTAACCATTACAAAAATCATTGATAACATCATTAAACTAGATAAAATTTGCATTTCATATGCTAATAAACTAGTTAATTCTCCAACTTTTAAAGCTGCTTCATTTGTAGAAATAATAAGTTTAGCACCTAATAATGCAATTAAAATATTACTTATATAAATAGCAAATTGCATCGCAGGACCATTAAAAGCCATAATCTTTTCAGCTTTTGTAAAATCTTTGGCAACATCAGCAGCTGCTGCTTCAAATTTTTTAATTTCATAATCTTCTCTTACATACGATTTAACTACTCTAATTCCATTAACATTTTCTTGAATTGAATCGTTAATTTTATCATATTTTTTAAATACTTTTTGAAACAATGGCATTACTTTATAAATTATAAAGAATAATACAAACGCAAGAAATGGAATAATTATCAAGAAAATCCAAGCTAAATCCGGACTGATTTGAAATGACATAAATAGTGAAAATATCAGCATAAATGGTGACCTTACCGCCGTCCTAATTATCATCATATACGCCATTTGCACATTTCCTACATCCATAGTCATTCTTGTTACCAAACTTGATGTAGAAAAGTTATCAATATTTTCGAAAGAAAAATCTTGAACTTTATAATACAAATCATGACGCAAGTTTTTTGCAAGCCCAGCAGCAGCCTTAGCACAATATTTACCAGCAAGAACACCACATACAAGAGAAGCAAATGCCATAACCAGCAAAATACTACCATACTTAATAATAGGAGTTAATCCTTCTGTTGATTCATCAATAACCTTCGCCATAACAAATGGAATTAAACACTCTAAAATAACTTCCAATGAAACAAACAAAGGGCTTAATAGTGAATCTTTTTTAAATTCTCTAACTCTTTTTAAAATCGTTTTAATCATAAATATTCTCCTTTCTTCATAACAAATTGTTTTTAATCTTATCTAAAATATCATAAAACATAGTTAATTCTTCTGTTGACAACCCACTAGCAACTTGCTCATCAAATTGTTTAGCAAACTTCATAAATTTATACTGATGATCTATTCCCTTTTGTGTTAAAATCAATTTCTTTAATCGTTGATCATTATCAACATTTTCACGTTTTATATATCCTTTATTTTCCATGATTTTAATAACTTCTGATACCGTAGATCTTCGCATATTCAATTCTTTTTCTATGTCCTTTTGAAAAACATTAGAGTCTTGATGATGATAAATAAAGCCAATTATCCAACCTTGAACTCTTGTAACATCATCATATTTAGTTTGAGCTTCAATATTTCTCTTTAATAAATTATTAATATATCTTATCTCTTTTGGGATTGATTTTTCCATTAAAACGCCTCCTTTTTGTTAGGACGCTAACATTATATCAAAAAAATATTGTAATACAAGTGTTTTTTAATAAAAATTTATCCATATGATTAAATATATTTTGTTTCAGTACTAAAAAATAATTAGTAATCTTGAGATAAAGCAATAATATATTTTATTATTGACTATTATTTTTAAAAGGGTTAAAATTCCCATTGATAGATGATTTAATACATTTATCATTCTAATCTAGAATCTAATTAGTTATACTTAAAGAAAAATATAAATATTTACTTATTTTGTAAGTTAATTTTACTATAGGCTTTCTTTTTTGTAATAATTTTATAAAGAGAAATGCAGGTGAAACATATGAAAAAACAATTAGCACTGAAAATGTTGGAAAAGCGAAGGGAAATGTTGCAATGTGATACTCCCAATATCATATTACAAAAAAATGAAATTAACGTTGTTGTTTTTACATATCAATATGTTAATGATAATAATAAGTTACATCAATTAAATATCTATATTCCTAAAACAATTAGCAAAAAATTACCTTTATTAATTGATATTCATGGTGGAGCTTGGATATATGGTGATAAAGATACAAACGGACTCTTATGTATGGATTTTGCTAAAAGAGGATTTATTACTGTATCAATGTCATATAGACTATTACCAGAAAATAAACTCATTGATATGATTCAAGATATTTTTAATAGTCTACATTATCTATACTCACTTAAAAATCAACATTTTATCGATTTTAATAATGTTGCAATTATGGGGGATTCTGCAGGAGGTCATTTAAATCTTCTTTGCAATGCAATCAACAATAGTAATTATTTACAACAATGTTTTAAAGTAGAAAAACTACCATTTATTATTAAATGTATTGTTCTTAACCATCCAGCACCATTTATTCACAATCCTATAAATGAAGAAGAACTAAATCAAGCATTTAATTTAATTTGCTATGGTGAAAATTATACTAATGCTAATTTCTATCCTTATGTTTCGCTACAAGGCTTTGCTAATTTTTTAAATAAAGCAACTAAAATATTAATTATCACCAGCAAAGATGATGATATTGTTCGTAATCAAGCGTTTGATTGTGCTGAGTTGCTTAAGAAATTAAATATAGCTTATGATTTTTATGATGAACTTGCTAATGATACTTGGCATGTTTATAATGTAACACAACCATTTAGAGAAATTTCAATAAAATGTAATAATTATATTGAAAAATTTATTAGAGAAAATTTATAAATACAGATAATTTTAAAAGAAGGGTAATGATAATATATGAATAAAGAAAATTATACAATGTTAATTGATTTTTATGAATTAACAATGGCAAATGGTTATTTTAATTCCAAAATGAAAGATGAAATTACATATTTTGATATGTTTTTTAGAAATGTTCCTGATAATGGAGGTTATGCAGTAGCTGCTGGACTTGAGACATTAATTGATTATATTCAAAACTTAAAATTCAGCGATGAAGATATTGAGTATTTAAGAAGTAAAAATCTATTTACCGAAGATTTTTTAAAATATTTAAAAACTTTTAAATTTCACGGAGATATTTATGCTGTTCCTGAAGGTAGTATTGTTTTCCCTAATGAACCTCTTATTACTGTTAAAGCTAATGCAATTGAAGCCCAAATTATCGAAACATATCTATTATTAGCAATTAATCATCAATCTTTAATTGCCACAAAAGCCTCTAGAATAGTTAGAGCCGCTAAAGGTAGAACGGTTATGGAATTAGGATCAAGACGTGCTCAAGGAGAAAGTGCAGCAATTTTAGGAGCTAGAGCTGCTTATATTGCTGGAATTGGAGGAACAGCTTGTGCAATGAGTGATATGCGTTACAATGTACCAGCATATGGAACTATGGCACACTCTTGGGTACAAATGTTTAAAACAGAATATGAAGCTTTCGAAACATATTGTAAAATTTATCCAAATAATGTAACTTTACTTGTCGATACATACAATGTATTAAAAAGTGGTATTCCAAATGCTATTAAAGCTATTAAAAACATTTTATGGCCACAAGGTATTAAAAAGTGTGCTATTAGAATAGATTCTGGCGATATTACATATTTAACAAAAAAAGCTAGAGAAATGTTAGATGAAGCAGGACTAACCGATTGTAAAATAGTAATATCCAATTCTCTTGATGAGCATCTAATCACTGAAGTATTAAGTAACGGGGCTCAAATTGATTCATTTGGCGTAGGCGAAAGATTAATTACAGCTAAATCTGATCCTGTTTTTGGCGGAGTATATAAATTATGTGCAATCGAGCATAAAGGAGAAATAATACCAAAAATAAAGATAAGCGAAAATGAGCAAAAAATTATCAATCCCCACTTTAAAAAGATTTATAGAATTTATAGTAAAGAAAACGATAAAGCATTAGCGGACTTACTTTGTGTATATGATGAAAAAATCGATGAATCTAAAGATTTAGAAATATTCGATCCTTATTTTACATGGAAAAGAAAAACAATTAGTAATTTTTATGTTAAAGAACTATTAAAACCAATCTTCGTTAATGGAGAATTAGTTTACAATGTCCCTTCAATCGAAGAAATACGTGATTACCATCAAAAACAAATGGACACTTTGTGGGATGAAGTTAAGCGATTTGAAAATCCTCACGAATATTATGTTGATCTTTCGCAAAAACTATGGGATATTAAAAATGAATTATTGGCACAATTTTCAAAAAAATAATAATTTTACTATAAACATATTTGCTTAAATATGTTACAATAATTCAGTAGTGTTTTACTGATAAATCTTGGAGGTATTAATAATGCGAAAAACAAAAATAGTTTGTACACTAGGACCTTCTAGTGAGTCATATGATGTTTTAAAAGAAATGGTTCAAGCTGGAATGAGTGTTGCTCGTTTCAATATGGCGCATGGTTCTTATGAAGATCATCAAAGAAGAATTGATTTAGTAAAAAAAGTTAGAGAAGACTTAGGTGTCCCTCTTGCAATTTTAGTTGATATTAAGGGGCCAGAAATAAGAACTGGTAAAGTTCCTGTTCCAATGGAGGTTAAAGTAGGAGATAAATTTATTTTTACTACTAGAGATGTAGTAGGAGAAAATAATATTTGCCCTGTTACTTATCCAAATTTACATCTAGATGTATTTAGAGGAGGACAAGTTCTTTTAAATGATGGCTTATTAGAAATGCGAATTGATGACATTAAAGGTCAAGACATTTACTGTACAAGTTATGGTGAAGGCTTTATCAAAGACCATAAAAATATGCATTTCCCTGGTGTTCATCTTTCTATTCCTTTTATTCGTGATAAAGATAGAAATGATATGCTGTTTGCAATTAAAAATGATGTTGAATTTATTGCTGCTTCATTTGTATCTAGAGCAGCTGATGTTAAACAAATTCGTGATTTTCTTAACTTTAATGGTGGCGAAAAAATTGATATTATTTCAAAAATTGAAAATAAAGAAGGCGTTGACAATATCGACGAAATTCTAGCTGCCTGTGAAGGAATTATGGTTGCTAGAGGAGATTTAGGTGTTGAAATACCTATTGAACAAATTCCATCAATTCAAAAGGAACTAATTAAAAAAACACACTTATCTGGAAAAAGAGTTATTACTGCTACTGAAATGTTAGAAAGTATGACTTATAATCCTCGTCCAACTCGTGCTGAAATTTCCGATGTTGCTAATGCTGTTTACGATGGAACTTCCGCATTAATGTTATCTGGAGAAACTGCCGTTGGTAAATTCCCTGTAAATGTAGTAAAAACAATGGCAAAAGTTGCTTTATTCACTGAGAAAAATATGAACTATTATAAATTATTTAAAGAGTTAGATATTGATATCAAAACAACTCCCGATGCAGTCTCCCATTCAAGTGTAAATGCTGCATTTGATTTAAATGCTAAAGCAATTGTTGTTTGTACACATTCGGGTTCAACAGCACGTTTTGTTTCTCGCTATCGTCCTGCTGCTCCAATCGTAAGCATGACAACTAAAAAATATGTATATCATCAATTAGCAATGTCTTGGGGGGCTTATCCAGTTTTAGCAGAAGAATTTGATTCATTAGAAGTCTTAATTCAACAAGCTAAAGAAGCAGCTAGAAAATATGGATTTGCCAATATTGATGACACAGTAGTTATTACCGCAGGAGATATGAATTCTTCTGATGGAACTAACCTAATGCGAATTGAAAAGTTAAAATAAAAAAGATTATGTGAAAAATTTCACATAATCTTTTTTTATAACATTTTTTACTTTTTAAAAATTAGCAGCCCCCGAATCTTTTTCGCCAATTGTATTATAAAAGAAATTTCTTTTGGAACTCATATATGTATTAAAGGACATATTACTGTCAATTCCATTATTTTGATTTTCAAATTTTATTCCTTTTCCACTTATTTGTGAAAATTCAGGGAAACATTCATCTTGATAATTTGCTTTTGCAATATTGAACAAATAATCAAAATAATCAGGATTTGTCCACTTTGACTCAAATATAGTTTTAATATTATCGGTAAATTGATCATTATATTCTTTAATCACGATATTTTCTCTACCCAAAGTATAACGAACCAACGGATTAGATTGATTAGATTGTGAACCTTGTGCCCAATTTGAATTATGTTTAGTATTAGTCAAAGCATCACCAGTAGGATTCCAATCTTTAGTAATTCCTAAACATCTATCCCAATCATATGGAATAATATATGCTTTTTGAGATTCCTTACCAAAATATAAATAATAATTATTATAATTATTTCGCATATCATCCGGATTACCTAAAACATAAGCAACAGCTTCTTCCATTAAGAAATTATCCATATTTACATATTCGGCTAATCCTTCCTTAGTAACACTACCCGAATTTAAGTAATAAATCATATCCTTTAATAATGCATTATCACTCTTTTTCTTATTAGTTTTTAAATCATAAATTGGAAAATAATTTGCTTCTTCATCTTCAACTCCAATAACATTATCTAAATTATTGTCTGTTAAATCTCCTTTTCCCATAGATGTATAGCATACTTTATATAAATCTCCACCTAATTCAGCAGTTGGCAATCTTCTCTCCAAAAATATTTTATCTACCACTTCAGCAACTTCAAATATTCCCAAAGATTTAGGAGATTGATTATCAATTTGAAGATTAACCTTACCAAGATTCATTTTCAATGCCATTACACCAAAGTCACTGAACATTTGATAAGCATATAATTGTTTAATATGCGTTGCATCATAATTACGATTCCACTTTAAGTCTAACTTTTCCATTCCCAAAAATCTTCTTTCTTTTCTATCAGATTTTGATGTATCTAAAGTATATGTAGAACCATCATAATATGTATCACCAAATGTATCAGAAAAATCTAATTTATAATGAATTAAATTATTAATATTTCCCTCATTATCTAAAAATGAAGTTCTTGATGTATTACCCTTCATTTTAATACCAACTTGCGTATAGAAATAAACTTGATCATCAAATTTTATTTCAACATCTGCAGCTCTTGATAACGGAGATTTGCCACCATTATATTGATAATGATTGTAATCATTATTAAGTTTTGTTAATTCATCTTGAGTTATTTTTATTGTAATTTCAATTCTAGTATTTAAATCAAAAAATTTTTCATACTCAACATCTATTTCCTTAATTTCACTAGATAAAGAAGAGCTATTTGAGTTATCATTTGATAAACTACTAGAAGATATAATATTGCTACCTGTATTAATAAAGGAACTTGATGTAGTAGTAGATTCCTTACTCATTACTGTTGAAGAACTTGTACTTAAAGATGTATTTGGAGAACTTATCATAAAAGCACAGCCACTTAAAGATAACATAGTTGTACCTAAAACAAAATATTTAGTCAATTTCATTTCATTGCCACCTCACATATATATTAACAAAATTTTGTAATTTAATCTAGTTTTATTGATTATCTAAATAAAATATGTAAAATAGAATTAAAGGAGTATTTAAAATGGAAAATAATTTTGGAATAATTGGTCTTGGAAATATTGCCAATAAATTTGCCGATACATTAAATAAATTACACTATAATTTATTAGGAGTTGCTTCTAGAGATTATAAAAAAGCACAAATATTTGCAAAAAAATATAAAGCAACTTTTGCTTATGATAATTATGAAGAATTACTTAATAATAAAGATATCAATATAATATATATTGCTACTCCTCATGGACTTCATTATGACCATTTAAAATTATGTTTAAAATATAACAAAAATATCATTTGCGAAAAAGCATTTACACTTAATTCAAAACAAGCCAAAGAAATATTTGAAATTGCTAAATTTAAAAAATGCTTAGTAATGGAAGCAATGTGGACAAGATTTTTACCTGCTATAAATAAAATTAAAGACATCATTAATAGCAATAAATACGGGCAAATAAAAAAAATAGAAGCAGATTTCTGCTTCTATGGAAATCAAGATGAGTCATATCGTTTAAAAAACAATATATTAGGCGGTGGTGCTCTTTTAGATGTAGGAATCTACCCAATTACATTAGTTAACCTATTACTTGGAACGCCACTTAATATTGAAGCAAAAGGCACTTTAACAGAAAATAGAATCGATTTAGATAATCATATCATATTTAAATATCATAATGGTGTAATAGCAAAAATCAACTCATCTTTTATTTATTCAGGAAAAAAGGAAGCTTTAATAACATTAGAAAATGCTATTATTAGGCTTTATGATTTTTGGAAATGTGAAAATTTTGAAATTTATGAAATCGATACTAAAAAAACTTTAAAATTTTCAATTCCTTTTGAAATAAACGGATTTGAATATCAAATTGGAAGTTTTATTCAAACACTTAATACTAAAGAATTAGAAAACAAAATTATGTCACATGAAACTACAATTAAAATTTTAAATATAATGGATGAAATCAGAAAACAACTTGGAGTAATCTATATAAATGAATAATATTATTAATGTGTAGACATAAATTCTGTTTGTGATATTTCAAATCGTGTTCGTAAAGCATCGCTAACCATTGCGATAAATTCTGAATTTGTCGGTTTAGATTTATCGGCATTTATTGTATATCCAAATAAATCATACATCATATCAACATTACCACGTGACCAAGCAATCTCTATACCATGTCTAATTGCTCTTTCAACTCTCGATGAAGTTGAATTAAAACGTCTAGCAATTTCCGGATATAATAATTTAGTTATTTGACCTATATATTCTCTATTATAAAACACTTCTAAAATAGCCATTCGCAAATAAGCATGACCTTTTATATTTGCTGGCACTCCAAAATCATGCAACAAAGTAGATACTTCTCTTTCAACCCGAATTTTAAAGGCTTTTTGATCATTATCTAATTTGTTTTCTTTTTTAGAGGAAATACTATTATATGTTTCAGCAATCTTTGTTCTATCTAACATAAAATCTCTATCTATTATTCCATGAATAGTTTCAATACATGTATCAAAACTATATGGTTTAAGTAGTGTATAATTCACATTCCCCTTAGTTATTAATGATATCGATTCAGGAGTAAAAATCATACTTGTTATAATTATCTTTTTCACTTTCGTTTTATATTTGCGATTTATATCATTTAATACTTTAAGGCCATCATAAACCGGTAATAGTAAATCCAATAACAAAACATCAATTGTTCCATTATAATTATTAATAAAATCCAGACCTTCTTTGCCATTTGAAGCAATTCCAATGACAACAAAACTATCCTCTGCCTCTAATCTAGTTGCTAGATTTTTTGAAAAAACGGCATCATTATCCATAATAAAAACTTTTGCCATAAATGTATAATCCTTTCCACCCACAGCAAATAAATATCACACGCTAATAATATAGCATAATTTAAAATAAATTTCCACAAAAAAAGACAAAAAGAATAATTTTGTCTTTTTTATATCATATAAATCTATATATTTACGATATTTTTAATCATTTTGATAACAATATATTTCGTAAATACTATATCCCCAACTTGTATTTGCTTTTAAGAAATTAATTCTTACATATCTACCTTGAGTTCCTGAAGCAAATCTCAATTCATCAGTTCTTTTTCCTTTAACACCATTTGTGAAATTATAGATAACATCTTTTTCAATCCAATCTGTATTTTCATCAGATATTTGAATAGCATAATCCGCAGCATTAGCTGATTCCCACATAATTGAAAAACCCGCTAAAGACACGCTTTCGCCAAAATCAATTACTATATATTCTGTATTTTTTGTTGATGCTGCTTGCCATCTTGAGCCTGTATCTCCATCAAATATATTATCAAGTGGATATGTTGTATTATTGCTACTAAAATCAACTATAGTCATTCCTTCTAAAAGTTTATATTTCTTTTCCATTTGTAACATTCCAGAATTATATTGATTAAAAATCATTCGAGCATGTTCAATATTAATTGATTCATCTATCTCGGAAATCGCTGTTTGATACATATTTTGAATTTTTAACCAATTTTCTTCAGTATAGTCAGTTTCAATCAAGGTTGATAATGTTAGTGCCAATTTTTCTTTAAACATTCTAATATTAATTTCATCTTCACTAACACCAATATAAGTTTGATTATCTTCATAATAGAAAATTATAGAGATAGCATATAATTCTTCATTATCCGTCTTTATTAAAAATGACATTTTAAAGAAAGTTGAATCATAATAATCACCTGTAGTAAATGCAAAAGAATGAATTCCATCTGCTTTAGTATACGAATAAGCATAAGGAACTTCTTTCCATGCTCTAATTTTAGCAGTATCAATTTTTATACCACCTTGCTCTAACATAAATTCTTGTACTTTATGTGCGCCAGTTACTTTATGTTGTTCATCTTTTGCTTGGATATTTAAAATAGCCTCCCAAGCAACACCACTATGTATTATTTCTATGTTAAACAAATTTGTGCCATTAGTAATTGGTAAATTCGCTTTTATATTATTAATGTCTTCTAACGCAATTAGGACTTTTTCATCGTTTTTTACTACAACAGCAAGAGTTTCATACATTTCTAAAGTTTCTTCAATTGCTAAGTAACGGGCATATGATAATTCATCAGTAGCTAAAACATTTGCATATAATTCTAAAAATTTTGCAATATCAGCTGCATTTTTTTCAGCCATTGCTTCTTCATACAAAATATCATAATTTCTTCTAGCATCAAGTAACTTTTCATAAGCAGTAATAACTTCAGTTTCTTTTTTTAAATTATCATCTAATTTAGCATATGAATCTTCTGCCCTAATGATTAAGTATTCATCGTTTAATGTAATTTCTTCAGGTAAAGCAACTACTTTTTCCAAAAATAGGCTTATTTTATCATTATTACTTTTTAATAAGATATATTGCTCTTCATATTCCCATAATCTATTATAAGCTTCCAAAACCTCAGTATAATCCCAAGTATCATCAGGTAAATCTTCAAATAGTTGATAAGCATTTTCAATTGCTTCTCCAGCATTTATATCAACAACAATATTATTCACAGCATCAATAAATTCTTGTGATATTTGCGGTAATTTTGTAGATATTAACGTTGTTGAAGATGAATCACTAGATATCTCTGAAGAACTAAAAACACTACTACTTAAATTTAAAGAATTAGAACTACTATTCTTTCCTCCTTCAACTTCGCAGCCAGTATTAATAAGTATTAGTCCAAAAATCATTAATATCCCAATTTTTTTCAACTTAATCATTATATCTACCTCCATATTTTTTAAAAGGATAGTTATAAGATAATCTCTAACTATCCTTTTTAATTAACATTTAAACTATCTTATTTTGCTGTTCCGAATGCTGTCATTTCATAAATTGAATATCCATAACCAGTAGAACGAGAAATACCAACAATTTTAACACTCTTTGCCTCTACCGGATTATCAAATTCTATAATATCTGTTCTTGCACCTTTACCATCGGTATATGTATAATTTGGTGTTTCTGACCATGTTGTTCCATCAGCAGATAAAAATACTTGATATTCTTTTGCGCTTGCAGCTTCCCACATAATTTCTAATCTTGAAACTAAATTAACTGTATTAAATGAAACTATAATTTCTTGAGGGTCAACTCCATGTGCTGATTCCCAACGAGAACCAGTGTTACCATCTACAGCCTTTGTAGCATCACCAGATGTAGCTGTAGCACTATCTATATTCCAATCAAGTTTTCCAAGACTTGCCGCAATTCCATTAATTGTTTCTAAAGTTGTTTCATATAATTCTTTAGGATTTGCAGTAGTTTCAAATTCCACTAAAGCATCATTATAAGCATCTTCAATTATATTCCAATTACTTGAAGTATAATCTGATGAATTTAATTTATTATATGCTTCAGTTAATAAATTTTTATAATATTGTTTATTAAACTCAATTTGAACATTTTCTAAAGATGTTCCAATAACAGTAGTAGTTTCTTTAGCAATATAATATAAATGAATTGTATAATATTGACCTGCATCTGTTTCAAGTACAAATGTCATTTCATATGTTTTTGATTCACTTGGAGTTTCTCTAATTGTAAATCCAATAATATAATATCCTGTATTTGCATCATAATAAGGATACTCATACTTAGCTTCTGCCCCATTTTCATATCCATTACGAGTTACATAAGAAACAGATAATTCCTTTTCACCATTATCACGAGTGATTTTTAATTCAGTAATCTTACTATCAGCAGTAATAGCATCAACAGTATCGATTGGTTTAAATCTTAATACATTTTCCCAATCTCCGCCTTTATGATTAAGTTCAAATTCAAATTTTTCAGAACCATCTAGTATTTCAATTGTTTTTTCAATTTCAATTACATTATTTAAAACAATTGTACTAGGAGCATATGTAGAACTATTACCAGATTTTGCACTTGCCGTAAGTTCAACGCTATATGTACCAACTGATAATGTGCCAACTGATAATGAATCACCAGAATTTATCGCAGTAACTTCTCCAACATATGAATCATTAAAAATCTTGTATGTATATGATACTGCACCATTTACGCCATCAAATGTTAATACAAATTTTCCTTCAATTTCTTCTACTTTAGCATTTTTAATATCGTCTAGTTTGTTAAACATTCTAACTCCAACAACTTCAGTTCCATTGGCTAAAACAACTGTTGCTTTAACTGTGTATTCTTCATTTTCAGTTTCAAATTCAGCAAATTCGACATTAACTGAATGTGTAACATCAGCCGCACCAGAACAATGAGTGCTAGCAGTTTTATTTTCATAAGTTGTCCCATTTTTTGTTGTGATTTCAATTTTAACATTTGTCTTAACAACATCTGTAACTAAATTACCATAATTTTCAACTGATGGATCTAAATCAGATACAGCACCAGCAACAAAGTCGTTTTCCCATGTTAATGTTGCCCATGATCCATTATATGGTAACCAATTAAATACTAAATTATTATCTGCCAAAATTGCAGATTTAACAACTTTAACTTCATCTGTTAATTTTGTAGTAAAATCAATGTCATTTTCTTGTTTTAGTCCTGTTGTAATTTTAAATCCATATGACCAAACATCTCTTGGCATATCTAATAAAGTATACGCAATAAAGTACTCGTATCCATCTCCAAAAATATCAGCAGCTGAATAAACATTATTATCTAACATAATTCCTGTATATGCAGTAGTAACTTCTCTAGTAATTTTACCTTTTGAAACATTGTTTTCATCAAACATTTCGATAATAAATTGTGCACTAGAATAACTAAAACTATCTACCGCAGCAACAAAACGAACCGCAACATTTCCATCAACATCAGGTGCAGATACTTGTATTTTAGCATCAGACATTACATAATTAGCTGAAGGAGCAGCCAATCTCTTAACAGTTCTTCCACTTTCATTAGAAATATCCATTTCTAGAAGATCTTTAACATCTAATGTTTCTTTTACAGGAGTTTCTACAGTTTTGTCGTCAACTTTAACATTATGTACTAGTCCTACGCTCACTAATCCTACTAATAATGTCGAATTTAATAATCCAAAAAACTTTTTCATATTAATTAACTCCTTTCTAACCTATTCCCAAATAATATCATTGAAGTTTTCTCCGTTTGTAGGGTTATCACCATTTAAGGTTGACACACTTAATGCTATATTTCTATCGCATTCAACAACAATGATTTCTAGGATTGGCTTACAATATTCTTTTTTCATATATTTTCCTCCAATCTTTCTTGGCTAACTTATTTATTAATAAATAAGCTAAGTCAATATAATTATATAATTTTAAAAAATCAAGTCAACAAAATAAAAAAACGATTTCTTCAAAAATGAAACCGTTTTCAACGAAAAATATTGTTTTTCCGTGTGCTTTAGTTGTTTCTTTTTATGTTTCTTCACATTATGAATATTGTTTCTTTTTGTTTCTCTATTTGTAAAAAATATTCCAAATCTAATAGAATCAATAAACGAAAACCGATTATATAAAATAATCGGTTTTAAAAATTACTCTTTTTTAAAAGTTTCACATATTGTTTGACCATATTTTTCTGTCATATTGTTAGTATCAATCATTACGGAATCAGCTACACAATTATGTTTTTTATTGTAAACACATTCTTCTGCCATACAATCAATATGTGGTTGAACATTGTTTTTATGCATTGTATGAAATGTTTCATCAGCAATTTCATAATTACTCAAAACTACACCTGTCGGAGAATAACTCTCACATTTTATTGCATTATTATTTTTATTTCCATCTCCAATAACAATTGATTCTTTAACACATGTTGTACTTTTATTATAAATACATGATTTAGCATTACATTTTAATGTCCTCATCTTTCCGCTCCTTTCATCTTTTATTTTTTCCTATATATTTATTTTTTATACTTAATAAATAAGAATAAAATTAACAAATCATCAAGATAGTATATATTCATTATTTATGGTATAATCTCAACTATAAAGCGAGGATGAAAACATGAATTTGAACTTAGAAAGATTTATAAGATATGTAAAAATTGATACACAATCATCTGAAGATGAATCTAAAACACCAAGTAGCGAAAAACAGTGGGATTTAGCTAATGTATTAGTACAAGAATTAAAAGATTTAGGAGCTAATGATGTCAAATTAGATAACAATTGTATCATTACTGCTACTTTGCCAGCAAATTGCGATAATGATGTTCCTGTTATTGGATTTATTGCTCATATGGATACTGCTCTAGATATAACTGGTACTAATGTTAAACCACAAATAATAAATAATTATAACGGAGAAGATATAAAATTAAATGAACAATACATTTTATCTCCCAAAAAATTTCCAAGCTTATTAAACCATATTGGTCATACACTAGTTACTACAAGCGGAGATACATTATTAGGTGCCGATGATAAAGCAGGAATAGTTATAATTATGGGAATTATCGAATATTTAATAAAAAATCCAGAAATTAAACATGGCACAATTAAAATTGCTTTCACTCCCGATGAAGAAGTAGGAAGAGGAACAGAAAATTTTGACATCGAAGCATTTGGAGCGGATTTTGCTTATACTATAGATGGTGGAGCTATTAATGAAATTGAATATGAATGTTTTAATGCCGCATCCGCAAACGTTTCATTTAATGGGGTAAGTATTCATCCTGGAAGCGCAAAAGGAATTATGATTAATGCCCTACATCTTGCAATGGAATTTCATAATTTATTGCCAAAAGATTTAGATCCTGCACTAACAGAAGGATATGAAGGTTTTAATCATTTAACAGAATTAACCGGAAATGTCAGTAAGGCAACTGCAAATTATATTATTAGGAATCATAATATTGAATTATTAGAAGAACAAAAAAATGATTTTTTAAATGCAGCAGCCATTTTAACAAATAAATATAAGTATAACTGCGTAAATGTTTTTATTAAAGATAGTTATAGAAATATGAAAGATTATTTAAAAGATAAAATGTTTGTTGTAGATTATGCCAAAAAAGCCATTAATAAAGTAGGTTACACTCCTATTTCTACCCCTATAAGAGGAGGAACAGATGGTGCTAATTTAACATTAAACGGTCTTCCTTGCCCCAACTTAGGAACTGGAGGATATAATTGTCACGGAAGATATGAATATCTTGACTTAAACGAACTTGAAGATGGAATAAAAATCTGTCTTGAAATAATCAAAACTATAAGCAAGTAAAAAATATAATCACAAATTAAAAAAACTTGATACCTTCATATGATAGTATCAAGTTTTTAATGTTTATTCTGTTTCTTCTTTTTTAGGAATAATAACGCCATTTGTACCTGTAGTCCATAAATCTACAATAGTACCACAATGAATACAAGCTTCATATCTTCCATATAATCCGGTACATTCATGGAGATTTTGCTTTGATGCTCCACAATGACAATATTCTAGATGATATTCAGCATTATATTGTGCATATGAATATGTATATTTATGTTTATGTGTTGCTAACTCACAACCACAATGATAAGTTACATTTCCATTTGTTACTAATCCATAATTATTGCTATGATAATGTGATTTATGAATTTCTAATGTTGTCGCTGACATATATAAAATATTAGCTAATGAATCAGCATTAACATGAACATTTTTTTCGTAGTCTCCATAATGAATATATATATTGTCTTTATTTGCGTTGTAATCATATGCAATGCACGCATGTAGTCCACCAAGCGTGGATATTGCAATTAAAACAGGTATACCTTGCTTTATTTTGGAAATAATGTATTGACGCACATCATTAGACTTTGAATAATCGTAGCTATTGTTATATACAATCAAATTATAATCATCAGTAGAATAGCCAACATAGTTTTGTAAATAATGATTTAAAAAATT
>CAZYEI010000014.1:0-27543 GCA_964646425.1 uncultured Eubacteriales bacterium
TGGACGCATAATAGCAATTTTTTTAGCCTCTTCATTCATAATTAAATCAACATAGCGACGACGATATCTTTCTTCTTTATCTGTTAATCCATGAAACTTTTCAGGTAAAGGTCTTAATGCTTTAGTTAAATGAGTGTATTCAAGGCATTTAACAGTAGGTTCTCCAGTACGAGTTAACATAACAATGCCTTTAACTCCCACAATATCACCAACATCTGCCATCTTAAATAAATTATAAGTTTCTTCACCAACATCATTAATACTGATATAAACTTGTTGTTTGCCTTTAAGATCTTGAATAGCAAAAAAACTGGCTTTCCCCATTTTACGCATAAACATTATTCTACCAGCGATAGAAACATGTAAATTTAACGCTTCAACTTCTTCATGAGTCAATCCTGCCACTTTATTTTTTACATCCAGTGACCAATCGCTACGATCATAAGCCTGTCCAAATGGATCAATGCCTAATTCTTTTAATTTTTCTACTTTTTGACGTCTAACAATCTCTTGATCTGTTAATTTTTCCATAAATCTCACCCTTTTTCAATATAAAATTATAACATATTAAACTTAATATTCCAATAAATCTAAGCAAAATTTTCCAAGCTTTCTAATTCACATAAATAATCATTTAAAATTCTCTCCAAATCTTTATAATTTATTATTTCATGAATTAATGTTCTTTTTTTATTTGCCATAGGCATCCCTTTAATAAACCAACATGCATGAGTTCGCATTTCTTTAATTGCTGCCACTTCATTTTGATAATTTTCAATTAAGGATTTAGCAAAATCAAGACAAGTATTGATTTTTTCTTGATAACTTATATCTTCAAAACTTCCATTTTCTAAATACTCGACGCATTGTTTAAATAAAAATGGATTACCTAAACTTCCTCTAGCTATCATCACTGCATCACAGCCCGTTTCTTCAAGCATTTGCTTGGCATCATATGGAGTTTTAATATCTCCATTTCCAATAACTGGTATACTTACATTATCTTTTACAAGTTTTATATACGACCAATCGCTATGTCCCTCATACATTTTACTTCTTGTTCTAGCATGAAGCGTAATAGCACTAGCCCCAGCTTTTTCAATTGCTTTTGCAACATCAACACAATTTATTGATTTTTCATCCCAACCTAATCGTATTTTTACTGTAACAGGTTTAGTAACACTTAAGACAATACTATGAACCAATTGATATATATAGTCAACATCTTTTAACAAATAACTACCAGCTTTGGCTTTAATAACCTTAGGAACAGGGCATCCCATATTTATATCGATTATTTTACATTTACATTCTTTATCAATTATTTTAGCAGCAGCAACCATTGAATCAATATCATGTCCAAATAGTTGCATAGAAACTATTCCTTCATCTTCATTTACTTCTAACATTCTTAACGTGTTTTCATTATTATATACTAACGCTTTATCAGACACCATTTCCGCCACACTAAATGCCACACCATTTTGATTAGCATATTTTCTAAAAGTTTGATTAGAAAATCCAGCCATAGGTCCTGATACAACTTGATTCGATAATTCAATATCTTTAATCTTCCATTTCATTTTTATCATTCTCCATTCAACAAATCATTAATAGCATATAACAAAATATCTATAAATAATTATCTAGTATCAATTATAGCATAGAATTATAATGTTTTTAGCGTGAAATTTTCAAGATTAATAACTTCATCAACAATGCTTTGATAAAACTCAATTTCATGAGAAACTAGAATTATTGTTCCTTTAAAATTTTGTAAGGCTTCTTTCAATGATTCCTTAGCCAAATTATCCAAATGATTTGTAGGTTCATCAAGCACTAATAAATTATATTTTTCTACCATTAATTTGGCCAAACGAACTTTTGCTTTTTCACCACCCGATAAAACTTTGGTTAATGTCATCATTTGTTCATTATTAAGTCCACATCTTGCCAAAAGACTGCGAATTTCATTTTGATTAAGTGCGGGATATTTATCACTCAAATCTGCAATTGCTGTTTTGTTATTTCCATAATCTTCTTGTTCAAAATATCCTATTGATAAAAATTGATCCTTTTCTACATTCCCGCTAAATGGAGAAATCATTCCTAAAAGTGTTTTTAATAATGTCGATTTTCCAATTCCATTTACACCTTTCAAAGCAATTTTTTTATTTCTAACAATTTCAAAATTAAGAGCTTTTGTTAATGGTTCATCATAACCTAGAATTAAGTTTTTTACATTAAATATTATTTTTCCAGGAGTCCTAGCTTCTTTAAATTCAAAACTAGGCTTTACTTTTTCGGTTTTTAAAGAAATTACATCTATTTTATCTAAAACTTTTTGTCGTGATTTTGCTAAATTTGAGGTAGCTACTCTTGCTTTATTTCTGGCAATAAAATCTTGAAGTTTAGCAATTTCTTTTTGTTGTCTATTATATGCTTGCTCAAGATTTCTTTTTTCAATTTCATACATTTCTAAAAAATGAGTATAATCACCTTTATATCTAGTTAATGTCCCCCATTCCAAATGAAGAACTACATTTACCACATTATTCAAAAAATTTATATCATGACTAACTACAATAAAAGCATTCTCATACTGTTTTAAAAACTGAGTTAACCAATTAACTTGTTCCTCATCCAAAAAATTCGTAGGTTCATCTAAAATTAAAACATCAGGTTTGCTTAATAATAGTTTAGTCAACAATACTTTTGATCTTTGTCCACCACTTAGTTGATTAACATCTTTCTCAAGTCCTAAATCCATTAATCCTAATCCTTGTGCAAACTCATAAATTTTTCCTTCAATCCCATAAAAATCAAATGTATCTAATATGTGTTGAATTTCGCCACTTTCTTCTAAAGCGGCTTCTAATTCTTTTTCTGTCATTTCTCCCATATGTTCATAAAGATAATTTAAACGAGCTTCTAATTTATATAAATCAGCAAAAGCTTCTTTTAAAACTTCAAAAATTGTTTTCCCTTTAGTTAAAGTTGTATATTGATCTAAATAACCAATTTTTATATTTTTAGCCCAGCTAATTTTTCCTAAATCCGGTTCTTTTTTTCCAATAATTATATCAACAAATGTTGATTTGCCTTCTCCGTTACTTCCAACAAGCCCAACGTGTTCACCTAAAAGCAAACGAAAGGAAGCATCTTTCAAAATAATTCTTCCGCCAAAATCCAAAGTTATATTCTCAACATTTAAAATACTCATAAAATTGTCCTCTCTCAAAAAATAACCTAGCAAACTAGGCTATTTTAACATATCTTCATTTTCTTTGCTCTATTTTTATCAATATTATTTTTATTTAAAGTAATGGAGCAAAGATTTCTAAAATATTTTTTAAAAGTTTTTGTACTGGTTTTAGTGATGCATTTTCTTTAATTATTTGCAATCCTTCATTTTCACATGTAGTCATAAAATCCTCTTTAATTTTCATAATACAAGAACAATTATATAGCCATACTCCACATTCAAAATGATGGACAAAACTACGATAATCTAAATTTACAGTTCCCACAACTGCTATGTTATCATCACAAACAAAACTTTTCGAATGAATAAATCCTGGCTTATATTCATATATTTTTACGCCAGCTTCGATTAGATCACTATAATTACTTTTTGTCATAAAATATATTGTTTTTTTATCAGGAATATGTGGAGTCATAATTCTAACATCTACGCCACGTTTACACGCATTTTTTATCGCTTCAATGAAATAATAATCAACAATTAAATATGGAGTATTTATATATACATACTTTTTAGCTTGATTAATTATATTCAAATAAACCATTTCTCCTGTTCTATCTTTAAAAAATGGTTTTGGTCCTGCAGCAAATGGTTGAACTATGCCATTTGTTTCAACTTTCTTGATTGCATTCATATAATCGTTGTATTTTAAAGTGTCTTTTGTATGTGCATTATACGTTTGAATAAACATTATCATAAATGATTTAACCGCTTCACCTTCAATTAAAACTGCACTATCTTTCCATTTTCCAAATGGGTGACTTTCATTTATATATTCATCTGCCAAATTCACACCACCGGTATAAGCAACTAAGCCATCAATTACCGTAATTTTTCGATGGTCTCTATTATTATGAATTGCAGAAGCAATTGGAATAAATGGATTGAAAACAACGCATTTAATACCATATGAATTAATAATTCTATTATATTTATAAGGTACTTTTGTGATGCAACCAATATCATCATATATGAGATATACCTCAACGCCTTCATTAACTTTTTCTTTCAATACTTCAAGAATTTTATTCCACATAACTCCTCTTTCAATAATGAAATATTCCATAAATATAAATTTTTTAGCTTTCTTCAAATTTTCAATAAGCGAGTCAAAAAAAGCTTCACCAGTTGAAAAATATATAACGTTTGAATTTTCATATCCTGATAATTTATTTGTAGAATAAATATAAGCTGATTGCGAAGCTGCAAGTTCATCTTGTTCTTTGATAATATTTTCTATTTTCAAATTATTATTTTGCCATTTCCCAGATTCTTCATAAATCCCTGTGAATTTCTTTATATATTTCTTGCTAATCATAATTCTACCAAAAAGACTATAAATAATCACACCATATAAAGGCATAATTAACAAAATAAAAATCCAAGGTAGCTTATATGACGCAGATTCTTGTTTATTAACAACCAACAAAATAATAACAAAACTCAGTATAGAAAAAAAAGTATGAATATATAAATATGCTTCACTTAAATATTTCCATAAAAATAAATATGCTAAAACCTGTGATAACACCATTAAAATCACTATTGCCATTCTACTAAATAGCAGTTTTAATATTCTACTCATATTTTCCTCCCTTTAAATGATTTAATAAAATATTTGTTATAAAAACAATCAAGAGTTAATTAATATTTTTAGTCGCTTTATATAATCTTATTTTTTCTTATTAAAAGCCAAATAAAACATTTTTATTATTAAATAGTTTATTTTTTGTAACTATTCTTTATCATTTAACTCTAAATATATTATAAAATAATAACTAAATTTTTTAAAGTAAATTCCAAATTAAAAAAGGTAAATTAATACTTCAATCCACCTTTTTGACATTAATTATTTTGCTGTTAAAATTGCAGGAGTACCCCAAATATGATTAGTTGGTGACATCTCTGCATTAAAACGCACTCCATATCTTCCAGTATTTAAGTATTCTTGAAATGTTGCATAGTGATCATCTGTGTATACTGCAACAGGAGCATCATCATAGCCAATAGCATCAAATCCATATAACCAAACAACTACTCTACCAACACCTCTACTATTATTAGAATATGTATCATTTAAAGCAATATCACATTCATAGTAAACAGGATTTGTATAACCAGGTTCACTAGCCCATGGTACAAATCTAGCATAGCCATCAGTTCTTTCATACAAAGAAACACAGCGAGTATCATCACCAAAAATTTTTTTAGCTGTTTTATAATTTTTCTTCAAGACATAATTAGCGGGATAAGTGCCAAATGCGATAAAATATGCGGCAACATCTTCAGGACTTGTATATGAGGCACTACTTGCTAAACTCTTATTTTTAGAAACATCCTGATAAGAATAATATGTATATTCTTTATATTCATCTACTATATAATGTTCTCCATTATTAATTATTGATATTGGAACAAATACACTACTTTCACCACTCACAAGATTACCATTAAAACGAATTGGATTAATTCGATAATCCCCACTACCAGAGCCTATATATTCATATGACTCAGGTGTTCCAATATCACTATATTTAATTTCAATGCTAGTTATATTTAAAGCAAAATCATTAGTTTCAATTTTAAAATAGTTTGCATTACTGATATTAATATTATGACAAATAGTTGTAGTTGATAATGGTAATTCTTCATAATTAGAAACCGATATATTATTACCATAACGCACAATTGGTTTGTTTCCACTAGAATTCTCTGTGCGATAAGAAATAGAAATCTCTTTGATTCCCAATATAGGAGTCGTATTATAAATCATTCCAGCCAGTGATGTATCATTTATATTTGAAACATAAGGTAACAATTTTATCATTTCTCTTCTTTCTTCAGGTTCCACTGCACGATAATGAACAAACTCAACATTTTCTATAGTAATTGTATCATAGTTACCTGTTGAATAACTTCCAATATAGGTATAATTAGAATAATCGAATATTTTTGTCTTCGTTGCAATTTCAATATTAGATGAAGTAGTATCATTAAACGATGTTGAAGATATAGTAGAAGATATATTATCGACAAATATCGAAGATGAATTTTTAGCATCAGTAGAACTTGAAGAAAAAGTAATACTATGCGAACTATTACTTTGAATTAAACTTGAACTATTCTTACTAATTAAATTATCACAACCAGTAGTGAACACACCTAATAACGATATAACTATCGATAATACTAAAATTTTATTACTTTTCATAAAACCCATCCTTAAATCAACAAACATAATAACTAATTTCGACAACTGGCATTTAATTTCAATTAAAAAGTTGCTATTTTAAATTTTATCATACATTACTCAATAAATCATTAAATTATTTTAATTTTTAAAATAAATTTATATTTTACTATTCAATCGGAGTTAATTCTTTCATAAAATCTAAAGTCAAATTTTCATTTGAAAGCATATTGTTACCTTTTACTAAATACTTTGGATTTTCAGTATTAATATAGGCAACATTTTTTAATCCCGTTCCAATTGCAAATCCACCAATATTGTACAATTTTGCCGCATCATAATCATATTGAATTAAAAGATTAAAAAAATATGTGCATTCTAATCCTGATTGAGAAATCGCAAAAATATATTTGTCTTTAGAAAAGAAATTATTTAAGATTTGTTCGGATTCAACATAATTTGGAGCAAAACAACCAATTGTTCCAACTGAACCATTCATTTTAAATAAGCGATCAGTATAATTTAAATGAGCCATAAAATCATAAAAAGGAAAAAATTGAAATCCTGCTATATGTCCATCACGCAATACCCAACTATATGGACGTAAATCTACATATATTACATCATCTCTAAATAAGTAATGATCAATATTTTTTGTATTTACTGATGATGCTTCTATGGAAACACCTTTTAATTCATTTTTTACTGGAATATCAGTATAATTATTAGCAGAAGTAGAATTTAAGTTATTATTAGAACAACCTATAATAAAAAAAATCATCATCATAATAAAAATTTTTTTCATAAAATTTCCTCCAAAAAAATAAAGGGATAAACAAATGTTTACCCCTTTAACAATTTTAAAATTAAGCTTCAACTGGTGTTAAACTAGAAAAATCATAAGTGATTGCTGATGCAGCGATTCCTGTTGATACTTTTAATCCACATTTATCTTCTTCATCTTTTAATTGATTCCAACCACCAACATTATAAATTCTTGTCATATCATAGTCATATTGAGCTAATAATGTTAAGAATGGTGTAACACGTCCTCCAACTTGGCACATAAAGAAATATGTTTGATCTTTAGGGAAAATATTGTTTAATACAGCTTCTGATTCTTCATAGTTTGCTGTGAAAGTTCCATCAGAATTTTGAGTAAATAGACATCCTTCTCCAACAATTACTTTAAAATATGATGCAGTTTCAAATCCAGCGATATGTCCTAATCCGTATCCTTCAGATGCATCACGTAAGTCAACATAACGAACTTCTTCTCTAGACATATAGTCCTTTAAAGGTGCTGCAGCTGCATTTGTTACTTCAGGATTGATTGTAATTGAACATTCTCCTGCTTTATATGTTGGATTTTCTCCCCATGCAGTAGGTAAAGCTTCAGTAGCTTTTGCTGCAACCTTACGTACAGTTTTAAGACTAGCTGTTTCTTCTTCAACTGGTGTTAAACTAGAAAAATCATAAGTGATTGCTGATGCAGCGATTCCTGTTGATACTTTTAATCCACATTTATCTTCTTCATCTTTTAATTGATTCCAACCACCAACATTATAAATTCTTGTCATATCATAGTCATATTGAGCTAATAATGTTAAGAATGGTGTAACACGTCCTCCAACTTGGCACATAAAGAAATATGTTTGATCTTTAGGGAAAATATTGTTTAATACAGCTTCTGATTCTTCATAGTTTGCTGTGAAAGTTCCATCAGAATTTTGAGTAAATAGACATCCTTCTCCAACAATTACTTTAAAATATGATGCAGTTTCAAATCCAGCGATATGTCCTAATCCGTATCCTTCAGATGCATCACGTAAGTCAACATAACGAACTTCTTCTCTAGACATATAGTCCTTTAAAGGTGCTGCAGCTGCATTTGTTACTTCAGGATTAATTGTAATTGAACATTCACCTGCTTGATATGTTGGGTTTTCTCCCCATGCAGTAGGTAACTCTTTTGTATTAGTGTTTGCATTACTACTAGAACTATTATTGCTAGAAACACTATTGCTGTTATTTGAATTATTACAGCCAACTAGGCCAAGAGTTATTAAGCCCATGCAAGCTAATAAACCAAATTTTTTCATTTTAAAATTCCTCCTAATCATTTTTGGCATAAAAATTATACACTATTATTAAAATTTTATCAATACTTTTATCTAAACAAATAAAAAATTGGCATCTAATGACACCAATTTTTTACCTTATAAAGTTACTTTAGTTATCGTTCCATCAGGTCCAGGATTATTATCCAAATAATCTTTTAAAACTTGTTTTTTCTCAGGCTTAATTACTTTACATCCAGAAATCGATTTAGATTCTCCGGTTAAAAGTGATTCAGCAAAAGCAGCACATCCAGCTTTGCCACAAGCCCCACAATTATAACCAGGTAATAATTCAATTACTTTATCAATTCTTGTGTCTTGTTCAACAACCAAGAATTTTGAAGCAATTGCTAATAATATACCTAGAATTAAAGCTAAAACTAATGAAATAATAATTGCAGTAATAATTACTTTAATATCCATATTTATTTCTCCTTCTCTGAAGTGTTTTTTAAGCAAGTTTTTACGGGACAAGTTGAGCATTCCGCTTCTAAATCTTCACAATTATCCGGCTTGGGAGTTTTTTTATTTAGAAGAAAGCTAACGACAAACAAAATGATTAATATACCAATAATCACTAGTGTTGCAATTATTTGCCCAGGTGTCATTATGCAATTCCCGCAAAGCCCGCAAATGCCATTGCCATAAATCCAGCAATAATCAAAGCAATTGCAGCACCTTTAAATGGTTTTGGAATTGGAGAAGTTTCAATTCTTTCACGAATACCCGCAAAAATATACATAACTAAAATATAACCAATACCAATAGAAATAGCATAAATTAAAGTTTCAATTAATCCATAATTTTGGCCCACATTAACAAAATTAGCTACCCCTAAAATCGCACAATTAGTAGTAATAAGTGGTAAATAGATACCTAATACTTTATATAAACTTGGTAAATATTTTTTGATTATCATTTCAACAAATTGAACTAATGTTGCAATAACCAAAATAAAGACTATTGTAGACAAGAATGTAACATTAAATGGAATTAGTATAAAATTATATAATAGCCATGTTACTAAACTTGATAATACTAAAACGAATAATACTGCAAGTCCCATTCCAATAGAACTTGAACGTTTTTTAGAAACACCAATAAAAGAACATATTCCCCAAAATTGAGAAAGAAGAACATTGTTAACTAAGATTGCCCCGATAGCTAGCGAAATAATTTCAGCAAATGTCATTATTTATTATCTCCTTTCTTTTTGTTTTTAATTTTTGTGCCGATTACAGAAACAATAGCTAAAACAATTGCCATTGTAATAAATGCACCAGCACTTGATGTAAATAAGCCAATTTTAAAGTTTTCCAATAAAGGAATTGTAAAACTTTGACTCGCATTAAATGGATTTGATAATGTAATTGATTGAGTTCCTAAAACTTCTCTTACAAATGCAATAAGCAATAATGCTAATCCATAACCAATAGATTGACCAATAGCATCCATAATCGATGGAAGCACCTTGTTTTTTGAAGCAAATGCCTCGGCTCTACCTAAAATAATACAATTAACTACAATTAAATTAATAAATGTAGATAATTCTGTGTATAAAGCAGGAGTAAATGCCTGCATTAATAATGATACACATGTCACAAATGTAGCTACAATAATAATATATACAGGAATTCTAATCTCATTTGGAATAACTTTTCTTAATAAAGAAATTACAATATTAGATAGCAATAGCACAAATAAGAAAGCCATTGTCATTCCGATAGCATTCATAACTTTATCAGTAATCGCAAGTGCAGGACATAGTCCAAGTAATGAGACAAACAATGGATTAGAAGTTATTACGCCATCCTTGAAGATAGATTTTAATGATACTTTATTTTCTTTTTCTTTCATAAATAGCACCTCCTATGCACCATATGCATTTGAATGAGCATTAACAACTGCTGACATTTGAGCAATTATTTTATTTGATGTAAATGTTGCTCCAGTTATTTTATCAACTTCACTATTAGATAGGCTATTCTTTAACTCAGCAACTGTAAATCCATTAAAGTTTTCACTCAACCATGGATTTTCAGCAATAGATGGTAAATCAATTGCCCCCATAGAATCAGTTGAATTAACAATTGTAACTTTTGTATTTTCAAAATTGTTATCAAATTGGAATACTAATTTATATGTTTGAGTTTTACGTTGTCCATGTTCTACTTCACAAGAATAAGATCCCTCAACAATATATGCATGACCTTTCACTGAGTTATCGGCATCTACAATATCAACATAATTTAATAATCCTAAATTTTGCATTGTTTTATTGTATGCATTTTCAGAAACATTTCCTTTTAATGCTGTTTTAAAGTCTTCTGTTTTATCAACCAATGTTTGACCTTCAGTTAAATTTAACATTGCTAATTCAGCACTTGTTAAAGAAATAGTACTTTCTTCAGTTCCGAAAATTTCAGTTTTATGGAATGAAATAACATTATCTACTCCTGTTAATACAGCATTTAATGTAATTTTAGCTGTTGAACCTGCTACATAATCAACTTCAGTAGCAACATCATCAAAAGCTAAATTTTTAAATTGAGCAGCAAAGTCAGGACTATTAAGTAAAGGTCCACCATATGTTCCACTATTTGTTTCATTATGTGAAATCACATCAAACCCGATAATAACTTCCTCTGTTGCAGATAATACTAACACAAACTTAATTCCAGATTGTGTATTGTATCCCGTTACTTCTGCTTGATAGCCATAAGAAGTAACTTTATTATCTTCGCTAATTGCATAGATATTACTAATTTTAGCAGCTGATACTTTATCAGCATCAAATGTATCAACAACACTTTCTACTGAATCCATTGATGGAACAATTGTGCCTAATAAGTCAAAAGCCTCTTTATTTGCATTATATTGAATTCTGTCCTTAGTAAATTCATAAACAACGCTTAATGAACCAGCGCAAGCAGCACCGACAAGTCCTAAAATTAAAGGAAATTTAATAAGTTTATTCATATTCAATTTTCTCCTTATAATAATGCAAAGCCAACATTAACTAAAACTGCAATTAGTATCGCAATTAAAGCAACAATCCATGACTTTTTAACATTCTCTGTCGTTTTTCCTTTAATAGCAGAATCGATTAAAGGAGTGCAAAAGTTCATAATTACAATAGAAAATACAACGCCTTCAGGAAGATTTCCCGAAACTCTAATCAGCATAGTAAACATTGCAGCTCCTATGGCAAAAATTACTTTTCCTAATGGTGATGTTGGGGAAGTTACAGGATCTGTTAACATAAATACAGCACCAAATAATAAACCACCAGCAAACATATGAGTTAAAGCATAAGTTAAAACATAATCAACTTTAAATACTAATCCCAACGCAATTGAGATAATAAATGTTGTTCCAACATATGCACAAACAACACGATAGTTAATTATCTTTCTAACAATCAAATATATAGCAGCAACAATTAATAATAAAGAACAAGTTTCGCCGATTGCTCCGATATATTGACCTAAAAACAAATCTAACAAAGTGAAATTTCCAGGAATTTGACCAGTAATCCAATTGATATTACCAGTAATTGTTCCTCCAGCAAAACCATCTTGAACAATCGTTCTTCCAAGTTCCATAAATAAGCCAACCATCACTCTGCCAATTGCAGCAGGGTTAACAACATTATGTCCAAATCCTCCAAATACCAACTTACCTAGAACAGTGCCAAACACTGAACCAACAATAATAGTAAAAATACTTGTATTTGCAGGAACACATAAAGCAAAAATAATACCTGTAACATAACTATAAGAGTTAAGTACATGCTTAAACATATCTTTCCAAGTCACTTTTGATATTAATCCTACGACAACATCACATAAACATGAAACTAAGATAGATACAAGCCCAATAAGTAATACACTAATTCCGTTACTTGTTCCAACATTAATAAAGTGAAACACAGCAGCATAAATCCAGACAACACACAAAACAGCAAAAAGTTCAATCATTATCTTGGTTGTTGATCTTTTTGTTCTTTGAAATGGTCCTGGAGTCATTCTTAATTGCATTATTAATTCCTCCTTCAAATAATAATTTAATATACTCTTTATAAAATATAAATCTTAATTAATATAATATTATTTATTATATAGGATTTTTAATTCTTTACTATCATATTTTATGTTAGAATAACTAACTAACGTTCCTTTTTCATATTGAAGCATATAATAATCAGGTAAAGCTTCTAAAGAATTATTTTCTCCTAAATAATAATTTACTTTATTTAATAATTTTATATAATGAGATTCTTCAAAATTTGAGCAATCCAAATAATATCCTGATATATCATTATTCATAATAAAGTAATTTCTTAAAAATTCATCATACTCTTGATCGTATGATTTTGAAATAAATAAATTAAACGATTCATTCTTTATTACTTTGCGATTATAACTATAATAAGTATCCAAATGTTGATAATTGTCTTGATAAAAATTAAGTAGTTGTACACTATCCATTATTCCAATATTAACATTAACAAATTCACCATTAATAATTTTACTTATTGTGGGAGTGTATAACGTAGTAATACTATATTCATTTTTTTCATAATAATCTTTTCCTAAGACATCATAATAATAGGCAGAAATAGTTAACGCATTAATCTCTTCTAATTCACTATGATTTAATGTATAAAGTTTCAGATTATCATTTTCGGTTAAAAATTCAGAAACAATCGGGTAAAATTGAGCACAAGATGTACATCCATTTCTCTTTAAGAAAAAAACAAAACTTTCTTTTTCAAGCAACATTTCATTAAATTCATCATAATCTAAATCTATCAATTGTCCTCTTTTTCTAAATTTGTCTAATCCATCGTCATATTTTTTACTACTACAGCCAACTAGAACAAATAAAGTTACTAGAGAAACAACAATTGTATTTAAGACTTTCATTTAATCACCTATTTCTTTTCAATAATAAATTCCTTATTGTAATATTTAGTATTATATTGAACTAAATAATTTTTAAAATTTTGGGTTAAATATAAATCAATTTTTTGATTTTCTTGATCGACTTCTTTTTCTAATAATACTTCTACTGAAATATTATAAAATTCTTCAATATCCTTAATTATTTCCATTATTTTATCAATAGAACCAATACTAAATAGTGCAGTTGATAATCCATCTAAAATATCACTCCTAGATGTACTTTTCAAAGATACCACACGATAATTTCTTTCTGGATATCCTGTATGAGGATTCAATATATGATGTCTAATCACTTTTTGACCATTAGCATCAAAAAAGTAAAAACTATTTTCATAATCTCCAGAAACCGAAAGTGTATATGTATCATCAAATTTCATTGTTGCAATTTGAGCAACTGAAAACGCTGTTTTATAAGGAGCAGCTAAGCCAATAAGCCAATAATCACGATCAGGATTAGGATTCTTACCCAAACCATATGATGAACTACTGCCTCCATCAATTAGGGCAGGAACATTAAACAAATCTACAATGGCTTTTCCTTTTTCAACTGCATAACCTTTAGCTATTGCACCTAAACTTATAGTAATTTTATCTATATTATTATATTTTTTGAATTCGATTGTATTATTTTCATCATCAATAATAATATAGTTTTCTAATTCATTATAAGGAATAGACTTTGATATGGCATTTACTATATCATCTTCAAGAGGATCTTGATCCTCAAAACAATACGGAGAAAATCTAGTATATGTATTACCATCAACTTCCTTATAATTCCATACATCTATTAACTCACCTAAAGTAGGATTAAAGTAGCCCTGCGTTAATTTACTTAATTCTATTGATATTGATAATAAATCAATTAAATCTTGATCAACTATTAATTTTTCACCATTGCCATAAGAATCATTAATAGTTTTTAAATTAATAATATCATTTCCATCAGCATCTATAAATTCATTATATCGATCAAATAAAATATGTAATCTTTGAATCTCTTTATTAAATGTTTGGAAAATATTTTGATAATCTTGTTGACAAAATGTTCTAATAGTAATTGCAGTATTAAACGGAGCAACAATATTATTGTCTTTAGTTCTAATACTATATACTTGAGAATCAATTATTTCATATGAAGTAGCTGATGTTCCATTAGTAGAACTGCAACCAATTAATAAAACAGTGCTTAACAATAAAGAAAAATTTAAAAATTTATTTTTCATAATATCTTCCCTGTTTTAATTATCAAACTATTTTTGAGCATTTTTCATTTCGTGTAAACGAATTTGAAGTTTTGCCTTTTTAATATTTTCAGTTACTTCTATATGTGATGGACAAACATATGAGCACATACCACATTCAACGCAGCTCTTAGCCTTAAGACTTAGCATTCTTTCAACATCACCTTTTTTTACAGCAATTTGGATTTCTACTGGTTGCAAGCCTGATGGGCAATTCAATGTACATTGACCACAACGTAAACATGCCGATTGTTCATAATTAACATGTTTTAAAATTGTTAATCCTCCAATTTGAGGTGCTATTGGGAAATCATCTTTCATTTGTGCTTTTCCACACATTGGTCCACCTGAAATCAAGTCAATTTCTTCTGATGTATAACCTCCACAAGCAGATATTAATTCATTTGCAGGTGTTCCAATCGGACAAATAACATTTGTTGGGTTTGTAACACCATCTCCTGAAATTGTAACAAGTCTTTTGCTTAAAACTTCTCCATCTAATAAAGCATGTCCTAAAGAAATAACTGTTTGAGCATTATTAACAACAACGCCAACTTCGCTTGGCAACATATTATATTCAACATTGAATACTTGTTTAATCAATGTTCTTTCCCAGCCCATTGGATACATGTCAGGAACCTCAACAATTTTAATTCCTTCATACTTTGGAAGCACTTCTAAAATTTTTGCTTTCATATCATCTTTATTAACTTTAAATGCAATTATTGCTTCCTTTGCTCCTAGTGCTTTAGTTAAAAGTTTAGCACCTTTTAATAAATAATCAGCATCTTCTTTAATTGCATGATAATCTGTTGTTAAATATGGTTCACATTCAACTGCATTAATTAATAAAGAATGAATTCCGTTAGGATTGTTGTATTTAACATAAGTTGGGAAACCAGCACCACCTAAACCAACTAATCCCGCTTCTTTGATAGCAGCAAAAATTTCATCTTGCGTGCTTTCTAGAGAAACTGTTTTTAATACATTTTCTAATTTGGCATATTTGAAATCATTTTCAATTACAATATGATTTACTGGTCTGCCAACAGTAGCATTGAAGCGTAATTCACTTGCCCTAACAACACCAGATACTGATGAATAAATTGGAACATAAAAATCACCACGAGTTCCAATACGAGAGCCAACTTTTACTTCATCGCCTTCTTTTACCAAGATTTCGATATCTTTTCCATTTGGTGAAACGACAGGAAAATAAACATATTTAACTTCATTTAATTCTATAACAGAATCATTATGTGTTAAATCTTTATGTCCATCTAGATGTCTTTTACCACGAGAGCTAAAAATACCCATTAAAACCTTCCTCCTTATCCAGTTAATTATAACATATATTTTTATAAAAAAATAGAAGATACTGCTTTAATTGTTACAAAAAGTCAAAAAATAAAATCCTTACATAATTATTCTTATCTTTTATTTCTTTTTAAGTCATGATATAATTAGCACGGTGATTAAAATGAGTGCAGTTTGGTTAGAAATAAAACATATATGTAAACAAACAGGAGCAAGATATGGTATACTTCATACTCCTCATGGAGATGTTGAAACTCCGATGTTTATGCCAGTTGGAACGCTTGCTACTGTAAAATATATTTCTCCAGAAGAATTAAAAGAAATGGGTGCTGGTGTTATTTTGTCAAATACATACCATTGTTGGCTAAGACCTGGTGAAGATGTAGTAGCCAATGCCGGTGGTTTACAAAAATTCATGAATTATAAAGGACCTATGTTAACAGATTCTGGTGGTTTCCAAGTGTTTTCTTTAGCTGAAAACAGAAAAATAAAAGAAGAGGGAGTTACGTTCAAAAACCATTTAAATGGTAGTAAATTATTTATGTCTCCTGAAATTTCTATCGGCATTCAAAATAAATTAGGTGCTGATATTATTATGAGTTTTGATGAATGTCCTCCTTATCCCGCAACTTATGAATACATGAAAAAAAGTGTTGAAAGAACTCTGCGTTGGGCAAAAAGAGGTTTAGTTGCCCATACAAGAAGAAATGATCAAGCAATTTTTGGAATTATTCAAGGTGGCGAATTTGAGGATTTAAGAAAATATAGTGCTGAAGAAACTGTCAAAATGGATTTTGATGGTTATTCTATCGGAGGTACTAGTGTTGGCGAAAATAAAGAAACAATGAAAAAAATGATTGATTACGCAATTAAATATCTTCCAGAAGATAAGCCTCGCTATTTAATGGGAGTTGGATCTTATGATTCAATTCTAGAGGGAGTTTTACGAGGAGTAGACATGTTTGATTGTGTTTTACCAACACGTATAGCACGACACGGAGCATTAATGACATCTAAAGGAAGATTAAATATTCGTGACAAGAAAAATGAATATGATTTATCTCCAATAGATAGTAATTGTGATTGCTACACTTGTAAAAACTACTCTAGATCATATCTAAGACACTTATATAGATGCGATGAAGGTTTGGGAAAAAGATTACTTTCTATTCATAATCTAAGATTTTTAATTAAATTAATGGAAGAAATAAGAGAAGCCATTAAAAATGATAGATTCGGTGATTTCAAAGAAGAATTTTTTGAAAAATATGGATTGAATATCGAAAATCCAAGGGGGTTCTAAAATGAAATTAAGTGAATTTGATTATTATTTACCTGAAGAACTAATTGCTCAAGTCCCCCTAAAAGATCGGAGCACTTCTAGATTAATGATCTTAAATAGAGAAAAGCAAACAATCGAACACAAGCATTTTTATGATATTATCAATTACCTGCATAAAGGCGATGTTTTGGTACGTAACAATACAAGAGTAATTCCAGCTCGTTTATTTGGAATTAAAGAAGAAACCGGAGCTCATGTTGAATTACTTATTTTAAAACAGGACGGAAACAATTGTGAATGTCTTGTTGGAAATGCTAGAGTGGTAAAATTAAACACTGTAATTACATTTGGCAATGGTGAGTTAAAAGCAAAATGTATTGAAGTTAAAGATGAAGGTATTAGGATATTTGAAATGATATATCAAGGGATTTTTCTTGAAGTACTAGAAAAATTAGGAAATGTACCATTACCTCCCTATATCAAAGAAAAACTGCAAGATAAAGAAAGATATCAAACTGTCTATGCTAAAATTGAAGGTAGTGCAGCTGCCCCAACTGCCGGATTACACTTTACAGATGAAATTTTCAAAAAATTACAAGATAAAGGGATCGAAATTTTAGATGTAACACTTCATGTTGGACTAGGAACATTTAAGCCAGTGAGTGAAGATAACATTCTTAATCATAAAATGCACTCTGAATATTATATTATGGAACAAGAAGTCGCAGAAAAATTAAACAAAGCTAAAGATGAAGGTCGACGCATTATTAGCGTAGGCACCACTTCAACTAGAGTTTTAGAAACTATTGCCAGCAAAAATAATGGAAGATTTGTTGCAAGTTCAGGAAATACAAATATTTTTATTTATCCTGGGTATGAATTTAAAGCAATTAGTGGTTTAATTACTAACTTTCATTTGCCAAAATCTACTTTAATTATGCTTGTTTCCGCTCTTGCTAGTAAAGAATTCATACTACAAGCCTATGAAGAAGCCGTAAAAGAAAAATATCGTTTTTTCTCTTTCGGAGATGCTATGTTTATTGAATAAACTATTTGTTATGGATAAATTATTTTTTTACAAAGAAATGATGAAAGAGTTGGATAGCTTAACATCAAAAAAGACTAAACCTTCTTTATTACTTCATTCTTGTTGTGGACCATGCAATACTTATCCTATGGTATTTTTATCTCAATATTTTAATTTGACTTTATATTTTAATAATTCCAATATTTTTCCTTATGAAGAATATAATAGAAGACTTCAAGAATTATTGAAATATACTGATTATTTCAATAATAAATATCAAACAAACATTAAATGTATAGTTACACCTTATCAAGGAGAAGAATTTTCAAAATATCTTTCAATCTACGAAAACGAACCAGAAGGCGGAAAAAGATGTGAATTATGTTTTATAAAAAGGCTAAATGAAGCATATAAATATGCCGCTGAAAATAATTTCGATTACTTCACAACTGTAATGAGTATAAGTAGAAATAAAGACAGTAAAACATTAAATGAAATAGGCATAAAATTATCTAGCAAATATCCAAAAACTAAATTTTTAATTGCTGATTTAAAGAAAAAAGACGGAACATTAAAGGGGATAAAAATAGCTAACGAATTAAATATGTATCGACAACAATATTGTGGTTGTTTATATTCAAAAATAAATCAAAAAAAGAGAAAATAATGAAATGATTTTGCTTCATTTAAATTTTCTCTTTTTTATATATTAATTACTTTATTTTATTATTCAACCATTCTTTTTCTTCTTTTGTAAAAATATTTTTAGGAATTATAATTCCTTGACGATTACTTATCATAAAGCAATAAATTCCTAGAAATAAATACTTCTTAGAAAATTCTTCCCATTTTGTAATCATTTTATGTTCATTCACAATTTGATAAATTCCTGCATCATCAAATTCAAAACTCAAATTTTGATATAACTCCTTATTATTTTTATAAACCATTTTTGAAGTCATATAAACGATTGTAACCAAATATAATATGACAACCAAAATGCCAATTAATAAGAACAAAAAATACATTGTCCAAAAATTAAATTCTTGTAAAACTTTAGTATTCATATCATAAGAAAATAACCGTATTAAAAAAGCAAATATGGCCACCAGAATGCTATAAATAATTACTTGTCTCTTTATATTTCTTAAATTAAACTTAAAATAATCTTTTTGAGTTAATGAATATTCTTTTTTAAAGTTCATTACAAATCTCTCCTTTTAATAATTTATCAATTATAAATTCAACACCATTATTATCATTTGTAAGTGTTACAAACTTACAATTTTTTTTGATTTCTTCATCAGCATTTCCCATTGCTACACTATTTTCAGTAACATTAAACATAGAAATATCATTTTCAGCATCTCCTATTGCCATTATTTTTGCTTTATTGATGCCTAGATAATTGCTTAATTTTAATAAAGCCTTTCCTTTATTCGCTTCTATATTCATAAACTCTAAATAATGAGGAGCACTGCTAACAATACTATACTTATTAAAAATTTCAGTACTTATTTTTTTTCTGACAATAGCTATTTTTTCAGGATAATCTACGAATAATACTTTATAAATCGGATCATTAATTTCTTGTTTATTCAAATTCTTACACAAATGAACATTTACCCCATTATAGATTCCTTCTTTTATTACATAATCAGAAACTTTTTCTGTATATACAGTGTCATAAGTATAAACACTAACGCAAACATCATTCTTTTTAGCAAAATCTACAATCTTATCTACATCTTCTTTTAATAATAGCTTCGAAGAAATAATTTTAGTACCCGTCCCATCACAAATAAGTGCACCATTTAAGCCTATATAGTAATGATTTTCTTGTCTTAAACCTAACTCTTTTAAAAATTTGGCCACACGATAATATGGGCGTCCACTGCATAGTACAAAATAATTTCCTTTATTAATATATATTTTTATTTTCTCAAGTGTCTTAGAAGAAATTTCTTTTTGAGAATTTAAGATTGTGCCATCACAATCACAAGCAATTAAGTTTATCATAATTAAGCTTCTTTTACTCTTTCATATATTAATTTTAAAACTTTGAAGTTATCACTATTTTTTTCTATATCATTAACATATAAAGAATAGTCAATATTATCAAATTTATTACCATTTTCAAAAATATTCTTTAAGAGTTCAATAGTACCATCTTCAACAATACCATATCCTTTACCCGAAACAACTTCAGGAATAATATATCTTTTATCTTCTATTTTTCTTTCAATAAGTTGAATTGTAAAATGCCAGCAATTACCAAAACCATAATCAAGTTCAATGACATCACCTTCTTCAAGATGAAATTTCCACAATAAATGTTCACTAGCTAAATATTCTTCAACATATTTTTCTTGAAAACCTTTCAATAAAATACAGACAAAAGAAACATCTGTATTATATTTAACATTAAGTTTAAACATATGATGCGACATAGCATTAACTGATGCTAAAACAATATAAGCAAGTGATGCTAAAGAATCATTGCTATCAATAACAATATCTCTATTTACATGTTCTCCAACTTTATCAACTTCAACATGAAATACATAATTTAAGTATTTTTTTTGTATTTCCATATTTTCCACCTCAAAATATAACTAGTTTATTATATCATTTATCAAAAAACTAGTCAAAAAAAACTTACAATCAATAATAGGTGTCTATAAGTCTTTTTGTATATCTACAATTAGATTTGACAAGATTTCATTATTGTTGTAAGTTTTTTATTAATTCCAATGATATACATCAATTACAATTGTTGTATCTTCATTAACTATAACATTGTGATTTTTGATTTCTTCATTGAACATTCCTTTTTCAACATTGTTCCATGATTTAGCATTTAATAATTTAAATTCTATCTCTGTACCAACATTGAATTTTCTTGAAACAGAATATCCTCCTAGGGATTTAATGTATTTTAAAGATATTGCTTTATCTAAATCCCACGCTCCTAATTTAGCTACATTTCCTACAGCATAAATTTCTTTTTGTGTTAATTGTGCATTTTCTGCTAATTTAACAATAATTTTTAATGTTACAGTTGCTGGATTTGTTTTATTTGCCATATTATAACCTCCTTGAACCAACATATATTATTAAAAAAAATACATACAGTCAATAAAATGGAAGCAGTTTCATAAAAAGAAATCGATTACCTTTGTAATTATAAAAAAAACAAAGTATAATAATAACGAAAAAGAATACGAGGGATACAAAAATGAATAAAAGTAACTTAAAACAATTTCAAGAATTATTAATAAAAAATAAAATAGATTTATACATTGTTCCCACAAGCGATTTTCATCATTCAGAATATGTTGATGATTATTTTAAATGCAGGGAATTTTTATCAAACTTTACTGGTTCTGCTGGTACACTAGTGGTAACTCAAAATAACGCTTATATATTTGTTGATGGTCGCTATTTTGTTCAAGTTGAAAAAGAAGTAAATAAAAATGAAATTACTATTATGAAACTTGGAGAAAAAAATGTTCCATCAACAATAGAATTTATTATTAATTATTTAGAAGATGGACAAACAATCGCCTTTGATGGCAGAGTAAATGATTGCAAAACAATAAACATTATAAAAAATATGCTAGCTAACAAAAAAATCACTTATTTATCAAATATTGACTTAGTTGATGAAATTTGGAATAATCGTCCATCTCTCCCAATTCTTCCTTTATTTAGAATTGATGAATATGCTGGATGCAATACTCAAAACAAACTAACTAAAATACGAAATATGATGGAGGATAAAGGAGCAACAACTCATATTATTACTTCATTAGATGATATTGCATATACTCTTAATTTAAGAGGACATGATATACCATGCAATCCTGTATTTTTATCATATATGTTAATTAATAAGAATGAAGTAATTTTATATATCAATAAGGAAAAATTAAGCAAAGAAATAAGTGAATATTTAAAAGAAAATAACATCATTATAAAAGATTACTTTGCTTTATATGAAGATATTAAAGCGATTAATAATGAAAGAATATTGCTTGATTCAACAGCAGTTAATTATTTAATATATTCTTCTATTTGTGATAGCAATGAAATTATTGATGATTATAATCCCGCAATGTTGATGAAAGCAGTTAAAAACGATATAGAAATAAATAATTTGCGACAATGCCATATTCTTGATGGCTTAGCAATGTTAGATTTTATGATTTTTATTAAAAATATTAAAAATGAAAAGCGAATTTATACTGAATATGAGATTGGTGAACTAATTGATTTATTAAGAGCTAAGCAACCTTATTTTATTGAAAATAGTTTTAATCCTATTGTTGCCTATAAAGAAAATGCGGCAATGGCTCATTATAGTGCTAAGAAAAAGGGAAGTAAAAAAATTCAAGGAAATGGCTTACTACTTGTCGATTCAGGTGGCCAATATTATCTAGGAACTACTGATATTACTAGAACCTTTGTTATTGGAAAAATAAATAAAGAAATTAAGAGACACTTTACCATGGTACTTAAGTCAATGTTTAACTTATCTTCAGCAAAATTTTTAAAAGGATGCAGTGGTTTATCACTAGATTCCCTTGCAAGAACTCCATTATGGAATGAAAATCTAAATTATAATCATGGAACAGGTCATGGTGTTGGCTATTGCTTAAACGTTCACGAAGGTCCAAATAGTTTTAGATATAAAAGTATAGGTGGAGGTAAAGATTCACTACCATTAGAAATTGGAATGACAACCTCTGACGAGCCTGGAATATATATCGAAAACAGTCATGGTATTAGACATGAAAATGTCTTATTAACCGTCAAAGATATCGATAATGAATATGGATCATTCTTAAGGTTTGAAACTCTTACATTATGTCCATTCGATCTTGAAGGATTAGATTTAAAAATACTAACACTTGAAGATAAAAATAGAATTAATGAGTACCATAAACATGTTTATGAAAAATTAAGTCCATATTGTGATGAAACACAATTAAAATATTTAGAAAAATTCACTAAAAATATCTAAGTCTTCCAAAATTGCTCTTTTAATGCTATAATTAAAAAGCAATGTTAGGTGATTAAAATGGTAAAAATACTCTACAATCCCTTTTCAAGTAATGGAAAAAGTTTGGAAATTGTGGAAAAAGTTATTTCTCAATTTAAAGAATTAAACAAAGAATATGAATTAATAAATGTAACAGAAATTAATGACACAGAAAATTTCATTAAAACTTTTAATGATAATGATGAATTCATACTTATTGGTGGCGATGGTACACTTCATCATTTAGCTAATAGAATAACTCCTTATATAAGAAATGGAAAAATTAAAAATAAATTATTTCTTTATCGAGCCGGAACTGGTAACGACTTTTCCCGTGATGTAAAAAAAGAAGTAAAAGACAATTTGGTTTATCTAAATGAACACTTACGTTATTTACCAGTAATTGATTATAATGGTAAATCAAAATATTTTGTAAATGGTGTAGGACTTGGTATTGATGCTTTAATTTGTAAAATGGTTAATGAATCTGAAGATAAAAGCACTAAAAATTATTTAAAAAATGTAATTAAATCATTAAAAAATTATCATAAATCTTCAGTAAAAGTTATTGTTGATGGTAAAAAATATAATTATGATAAAACACTATTTGCAACAATTATGCACGGAAGATATTATGGTGGTGGAATGAAAATTATCCCTTCCCAAAAAAGAGATACTGATGAACTATCGGTTATTATAATAAATAAAATTCCTACGTCTATTCTTGCCTTGTTGCTACCTACAGTATTTTTTGGTGGACACACTATTTTTCCTTGTGTTCATATTCATAAAGGAAAAAATATTGAAATAATCTTTGATGAAGACAAATATTTACAATTAGATGGAGAAGTTGAAAAAAATGTTAAATCTATTAAAGCCTATAAGCAACCATTATAGGCTTTAATTTTTATAAAAAATTAAAATTATCTTTAATTATTTTTTAAATGTAGTATAATATCAAAGTATTGACAAGGAGGTATATCTATGAAAGCAAGTAAAATGTTAATCAGTACTTTAAAAGAGACACCTAATGAAGCTGTTATTTCCAGCCATATTTTATTAATAAGAGCAGGAATGATTAGAAAATTGGTTGCAGGAGTTTATAATTACTTGCCTTTAGGTCTTAGAACTTTGCATAAAATAGAAAATATAATTCGTGAAGAAATGGATGAAGCCGGTGCTTTAGAAATTTTATCAAGTGCACTTCAACCAAAAGAATTATGGGAAGAATCTGGAAGATGGCAAAAATATGGTCCAGAATTAATGAGATTTAAAGATAGAAATGATCGTGACTTTTGTCTAGGACCTACTCATGAAGAAATATTTACCGATTTAATTAGAAATGAAATAAAATCACGAAAAAATCTTCCAATAAATATTTATCAAATCCAAACAAAATATCGTGATGAAATGAGACCAAGATTTGGTTTAATGAGGGGTAGAGAATTTATTATGAAAGATGCCTACTCTTTTGATGTTGATGAAAATGGTTTAAACATTTCTTATCAAAATATGCATGACACCTATCAAAGAATTTTTGATCGACTTGGCTTAAATTATAAAATTGTATTAGCTGATACTGGCTCAATTGGTGGTAGTGGTTCACATCAATTTATGGCAATTAGTGATGTTGGTGAATCTGATATTATTTATTGTGATTGTGGTTATGCTGCAGATCAAGAAAAAGCTGAATCTAAAATCGATGAGTATAAAGTAAATGAAATTATTAAAGAAATCGAAAAAATCAACACTCCAAATATGAAGTCTATTGAAGATGTTGCAAATTTTTTAAATGTTGATGCTAAAGATGTTGTTAAATCAATGGTATATGTTGATATGGCAAATGATGAATATATTTTAGTCATGGTTAGAGGCGATAGATGTGTTAATGAAGTTAAAGTGGTTAATGCTTTGGATATTGCTGAACATGAATTACGCCTAGCTTTAGATAAGGAAATAACAAACATTAATTCTATCGAAGGATTTGTTGGACCTGTTGGATTAAAGATTAAAGTATTAGTTGATGAAGAAGTTGCCCAAATGAAAAATATTATTGTTGGTGCTAATGAAAAAGATTATCACTTAACAAATGTTAACTTCGGCAGAGATTTTACTGGAATAGTTGCACAATTTAGAAATACCGATGAAGGTGATATTTGTCCTATTTGTGGTAAATCACTTCATAAAGAAAGAGGCATTGAAGTAGGACAAATATTTAAATTAGGAACTAAATATTCAAAGCCTATGAATTGTTGCTATCAAGATGAAAAAGGACAACTTGTGCCAATGGTTATGGGATGTTATGGTATTGGTGTTACTAGAACAATGTCTTCAATTATTGAACAATACCATGATGACTTTGGTATCAAATGGCCACTAAATGTCGCTCCATATCATGCTGTAATCGTTCCAATTTCTTACAATGATGAAACAATGAAAAAAGAAGCTGACAGTTTATATGAAAAATTAAGACACAACAATATTGAAGTTATTTTAGATGATCGTGATGCAAAACCTGGATTTAAATTTAAGGATTGGGAACTAATCGGTATTCCTTATATTATTACTATTGGTAGACGTGCTACCGAAGGATATTGTGAATTCAAATGTCGTTCTACAATGATAAAAGAAGATAAGACATTCGATGATGCAGCAAACATTATTATTGAAGCTGTCAAAAATATTAAATAATGGAGATATTAAAATGAATAAGAAAAAATCTCAAAAACGTTTAAACATTTTTTTAGGTTTTTGTTTAACCATTGCAGTCTTCTTTTTAGTAATTAATATTATCCCTCCTAAGAAAGTAATGGATAAAAATCCTTTTATAATCCAAGAAGGAGATAAACCTCTTATTGCTGCTCATAGGGGAGGAAAATACTTAAATCCAGAAAATACTTTTAAAGCTTTAAACTATTCTGTTGAAGTATATAATGTTGATATTTTAGAATTTGATTTATGTCTAACATTAGATGGACATTTAATTTTAAATCACAATATGACAATTAATTCTTGTACTGATGTTGAAGAAGATAATTATCTTGTAAGTGAACATACTTTAACAGAATTACAACAATTCAATTTTGGCTATAATTTCAAGCCTATAAATTCTGATAAACAAATATACAAAGATTTACTAGTTGGAGTAGCAGAAGAAAATAAATCTCAAGTATTACTAGAGAATGAACTACGAGTTGTTACAATCGAAGAAGTTTTTGAAAAATATGCCGAAACTGATTTGATGTATATTATTGAAATTAAAGATTCTGGTGATTTTGGAATAAAAGCTACTGATGAATTAGTAAGAAATATTAATAAATATAATGTTCAAAATAAAGTTATTGTTGGGACATTTCACGATAATGTCTCAAATCATCTTAAAACAAAATATCCAGCAATTATGAGAGGAGCCTCTGAAGGTGACGCAACTCAATATGTTATTACTACCTTATTTGGTGTAAGTTTATTTGATAATTCATCATTCACTGCTTTACAAATCCCTACTTCAGAAAAAGCTTTTGGAATTACTTTCCCGCTTGATTGGAGAATTTATATAAATAGAGCTCATCGTCAAAATATTTCTGTCCAATATTGGACAATTGATGATAAAGATGAAATGACACGATTAATAAACTTAGGTGCTGATGTTATTATGACTGATCGTCCTGATGTAGCCTATGAATTGCTAAACGAACTTTAATTTTAAAAAAAATTATCAGATAATTTAAATATATCTCTAAACTATCATAAGATATCAAAAAAATGACCTTTAAATTAACTTAAGGTCATTTTTTTGTTCAAAACTGGATTCCAATTATAATATAATGAACAATAAAAACATAAAAAGATATCATTAACAATTAGTTTTTCAATAATGCTATAGACTTTATCTTCTTCTTAAACAGATTCTTTAATTACATAAATTGTTTTATTTTTATCGTCAATAATTGATGACATTTTAACTCTTTGAATATTAAATTTACTTTTCTTCTCTATAAATTTATCCTCCTCTTTTCTTAAAATTAAAATTGTAATCTGGGTATCCCAGTTACTAAACAATATCGTGTACTTTGTGATGCAAAGTGTT
>CAZYEI010000015.1:0-27527 GCA_964646425.1 uncultured Eubacteriales bacterium
AAATAATAAATAGTTATTAAGGTTTAATGTTTAATCTAGGCATTAAACCTTTTTTGCTTTTAAATAATCGTATGGTTGATTAGAAAAGAACTCTAAATATGTGTAGAATTTTATGAAAACGTGCCATTTTTTTGGTATATTTCATATTCTCTAAGATAATTTAGAGTTCCTTATATTTTTATTTCTATTTTATTTTTAGTTATAGGATGAATGAATTTTAAATAGTAACTTTGTAGAAAGAAATCCCCATCTTTAACATCATTATATAAATAATCTCCTACCAAAGCACATCCGATTGTAGCCATATGAAGTCTTATTTGATGTGTTCTTCCGGTATGAAGCGTAACATCTAATAAAGCTTGATTATTCTTAGTTGCAATTAATTCATATTCTGTAATTGACTCTTTGCCATTTTTTAAATCAATAAAGCGTTTTATTTCATTTCCTTTTTTTCCAATTGGCAAGTTGATAGTTGCGTGTTTTTCTTTTGGAATATTGCTAACTAGACATTTATATTTTTTAGTTATTTTAACAGTTTTAGAAAATAAGTTATGGATATATTGATGCTTTGCAATCAATACCAATCCTTGAGTTTCTTTATCTAATCTATTAATAAAATGAACTTTACTTTTAATATTATTTTGTGAAAAGTAATATAGTACTTGACTTCCTAAATTATGATTATAATGTGCGCTAGTTGCAATTGTAGCTAAATTTTTAGGCTTATTAACAATTAAAATGTAGTCATCCTCATAAATGATATCTAGTTTAGCTTCTTCTATTTTTTGATTAGATGTTTCGCTAGGCAATGTTACTTCTAAAATATCATTTTCTTTTAATAAGAAAGGGAATTTTAAATTTTGATTATTCAGTTTTAATAAATCTTTATTATGAAATAAATTATAAATCACTTCTAAAGAATAGTAATTATTTAATAAAAAAGATTTAATATTTGTTTCTTCATTAATAATATATTTAATTTTCATTTAATTTTCCCCTTTCTAGTGTTTAATTATAAAACGAACAAATAAAAAAATATAGTAAAATATATTAAAAAAGTATATAATTATTAAAGTTGATGCAACTAAATATTATAATATTTAGTTTTTAATTATCTAAAAATGTTAAAGGAGGAATATTAATGAAAAAAATATATGAAAAAGTTAATTTATTAATTGTCACAATGTTAATAACTTTAATTTTGTCTAGAATATTGTTTTATTCATTGGTAGATGTTTCTATTTTCTCTTTTGGTTTCTTTTTTGATATATTAACGGATATAGGAATTGTTTATTTGTTGGCATTTTTGTTTAAAAAAATGAGAACGTTAAAAATATTTTTTTCGATTTTGCTGATAGTTTATCTGATTGTTTATATTGCGGATTATATGTATTATAAATCTGGAATTAATAAAATAGCTTCAATTACTGCATTATATAGTGCTGGTTTTGTTGATATGGGAGCCTATGGTGTTAAGATTAATTTTTTTGTTATTTTATTTATCATATTTGGCTTTTCTTTTTTGATTATAAGTCATTTTTGTAAGCAAAATAATAATTTAAATAGCAATAAAAGAAAAAAAAGATATTTAATTACAAGTTTAGTATTATTAATTCCATATATATATGCATTTACAGTTGCTTCAAAATCATATGATAATTATTTAGCTTATTTGAAAAGTGATACAAAAACATTTAATGATTTAGATAAGAGTTATTATTTATTTATGGAAAAATTTGGTTATTCAGTATTTAGATATGAAGATGTAAATAGAAGTATTGAAGTAATTATTGAAACAATGAAAGAAGGAAGATAAGATGAAAGGAATATTAAAAGTATCGTTAATATCGTTGCTATTGCTATGTGGCTGTAGTCTTAAGGGACTTGCACAGGATGCTTTTCCTAATAATACAATTCCTCCGATTAATATGAGTGATTTAATTAATTCGGGAATTAATAATTCTTCAATTCCGGAAGCAAAAATAACTCCTCCAAATGGTGGTAAATCATATTCTGCTAAGGATTTTTTAAGTTATTATGATGATGGTCAAAATTATCATGATAATGATTATGTTTTAGATAATATTGAAAATGCTAGCGAATCAGAACAAAATCAACTATTAGAAATATATAATACATTTAAAGAATATACATATTTACATGAAGATAATGCTTATACTGGAAGATATGAAAATTATAATCTTATTACTATATTAAGTGAAACATTAGAATTGCATTTTGTTGATCCTGAATTAACTCCTAATCTTTGGAAAGTTATGAATCATGGAATGTATTTTGAAAATTATTATGTATCAGAATTTCAAGAGGGGGCAACTTGTAATAGCGAATATATGGCTCATTCTGGATTGTTTCCTAATGTTGATTCTTCATGGGGAAATAATATGTGCCAAAATAAAGCAAGCACAAACAATATATTTAAATTTGCGATGCCTGCTCAATTAGCAGCTAATGGATATGATACATATTATTTCCATAGTGGTTATAGAAACTTTTATAATCGTGGAAATTTTATTCCTAATTTTGGTTTTAATAAATCAAATATTAAATTTTTAGAAAATTTAAAAAATAGAAATTTTTATGCTGATACAGATGGTGACGGCAAAGAAGATGTTGATTATTTTTCTGACGATAAATTAACTGTCTTCTTTGATGAATTTTTAGATTCAACAAAATATCAAAATAATCAAAAGAATTTTTATGTAAGCATGTTAACTTATTCAATGCATGGTGATTATTTTTCGAATAGTATTGCTGTAAGTGAAGAAAGAATAAATAGAGTATTAGAAGCTTTAGATGTTCCTGAAAGCTATTTTGATAGTCATATTAAAGTATTATATTATTTGGCAAAATTAACTGCTTACGATGATTTTATTGGTAATTTAATCGAATGGTTAGAAGACAACGGCTTGGCAGATAATACAATTATAGCAATTTATCGTGATCATCATCCTTATATGATGACTCAAAGTCATTATGAATGGTATATGAATAAAGTAATCGAAGGTGGCTTTAAATCAACTGATTTAGAACGCTTTCATCAACCGTTAATAATTTTTGAAGCAGGAAATTTAAATAAGGATCAAGAAGTAATTTATGAGGCTGGTTCAACTTTAGATTTAGCTCCAACTTTTTTAAATTTACTTGGCGTTCAAGCAAGTTATCGTCATTTTCATGGCGTAGATATTTTAAGTGGTAAATCATATGCTTTTTTGTCTAAGCAAGATAAATCTAAAACAAATGAACTTATAATAGATAAAAATGGAAATATTTTAGAAGTCGGAAATGGAACCGAAAATTTGGAAGCATTACTATATCTAGCAATAAAAATTAAACAGTTGGAAATTGTCACAGAAATAATTAATACAAACTACTTCCAATATTATTATTATCAAACTTCATGAAGGAGGGATAATTATGATGATTAACGCAACATTATCTCCTAATTTAATATATGTAATTGTAATGATTGTTATAATTATAATTGTTTTATTAATTTTGATAATACAATTAAAAAAGAAAAAACAAATAAATATGGTATGTGAGGCACTAAATAAATTTAATTATCAAATAAATGAAATAAGTTTAACTAAAAGAGAAATTATTGTTTTAAAAAATGAAAAAAGAATTGCAATAAAAATGATAATTGGTGGTAAAAATAAAGGTATAGTTATTACTAATAAAGATACATATTTTATGAGAGTGTATAAGAATACAAATTCAAGTTATATTGATTCATGGAAAATAGATGAAGTAAAGAAATTTATTAACCAATATCCTAATGATGATAGAATTATAATTGTTTTAGGTGGTTATGCTCGAATTACCAAATACATAAATGAAAATGAATTAGAAGCTGTTACAATTAAAAATGATGCCTTTGGTACAAAGGTATTATCTTTTGCTGATTTTAAAGAATATTTAAAGGGGAAATAGGAAATGGATATTTTAGTTACTCCCTCAAGTATAAAAGATTTTGAGAAGTATGAAGAAGCAACAATTTTTTTAATTGGTAATTCTTCTTTTTGCGAAGGATATACTTATTCTTATCAAATGGAAGAATTTGATTTGGCTATCAAAGAAGCTAAAAGATTAAATAAGAAGATTTATATTAATGTAAATAAAATATTTCAAGAATTTGAATTAGAACAACTTAATTGTTTTTTAAAAAAAATTATTAATGAAGAAATTGATGGCATTGTATATACCGATATGGCGGTGTATACAATAATTAATGAACTTAATAAGAGTGAATTATTAATATATGCCAGCCAAACTCAAATTGTTAATAAATATGATGCTAAATATTATCTGGATTTAGGAATTAAAAAAGTATTAATATCTAAAGAATGCGATTTGAAAATGTTAAAAAATATTATTAATTATGTTCCTAAGAAAACAATCTTATTTGCACATGGATATATGCAAATATTCTATTCACGTAGGAAATTATTAGAAAATTATGCTTTAGAGTATAATCTTGATGTTGATAAGTTAATAAATAAGTATGATATTAAAGCTAGTGAATTTACTAGAGGCAAACCATTTCCGTTATTTCAAGATGAAAATGGTACAATAATATTTTCTGATTATGTGTTGTGTAGTGCTAAATATTTGAAAGAGTTGATAATTAATGGATTAGATACAATTTGGTTAGATGGTTTGTTTTTGCCATTAGAATATCAATTAGATGTTTTAAAAATGTATTATAGTATTTCAAATAATAAAGAATATGATTTAGAAAGTTTTTTAAAAAAATATGCTAATATACCTCATAGTGATGAAGTGTTATTAAAAGAAGATAGCATTATATAGGAGGTTTGAGAATGGAAAATAGAACAAAAAAAGTTGAGATTCTTGCTCCTGCTGGAGATCTTCAAAAATTAAAATTTGCAGTTTTATATGGTGCAAATGCAGTTTTTGTGGGTGGCAAAAATTTTTCATTAAGAGCAAAAGCTAGTAATTTTACCTTAGATGATTTAAGAGAAGGTGTAATTTTTTGTCATAATAATAATGCCAAACTTTATGTAACGGTAAATGTTTATCCTCATGATGAAATATTAGAAAAATTGGATGAATATCTATTGGATTTAAATAGTATAAATATTGATGCAATTATTGTTTCATCACCTTATATTGTTCAACGTGCTAAAAGTTTGGATTGCAAGTTTGAATGTCATATTAGTACTCAAGTTTCAACAAATAATAGTAAAGCTATAAAATATTTTGAAAATATTGGGGCGGAGAGAGTTGTTTTAGGACGGGAAGTTACTATTAAGGAAATGGCTGAAATAAAGAAAAATTCAAATGTTGAACTTGAGGTGTTTATTCATGGTGGCTTGTGTTCTTCTTATAGTGGTCGTTGCACTTTAAGTAATCATATGACAAATAGAGATGCTAATAGAGGTGGCTGTGCCCATTCTTGTAGATGGTTTTATCATTTGTTTAAAGGAGAAGAACAAATAGATAATGAAAACTCTATTTATAGGATTGGCTCAAAAGATTTGATGGGGGTCTATATGATTCCAAAGTTATTAGACTTAGGTGTTGATAGTTTAAAAATTGAAGGACGCATGAAATCTATTCATTATATAGCTACGGTAACATCAGTATATCGAAAAATAGTTGATATTTATTATGAAAATCCTAAATTGTTAAATGAAGTATTTTTAAATAGTTGTATAGCAGAAATCCAAAAAGCCGAAAATAGACCAACTTGTACTGCTTGGTTAAAAGGTGAAGTAACTAAAGATGATATGATATATTCTTCTGAAGATAAGACTGCACTTCAAGAATTTGCAGGATTAGTATTGTCTTATGATAAAGAGAACAATATTACTAAAGTTTATCGAAAGAATTATTTTAAAGTTGGAGATATATTAGAAGTTTTTTCTATCGAAAAAAATAACGGGAAGACATTTGTGGTAGAAAAAATATTAGATAGCAAAGGAAATGAAATTGAAGTTGCTAATCGTTCTGATGAAGTATTAACTATAAATGCACCATTTGCATTGAAGACTAATGATATTTTGCGAATAAAGAGATAAAAGTATAAGTTTGTGAAGTGAACCTCCTTAAGTTATCTAACTTTTGGAGGTCGTATCATTTGTGCTTATGCTTTTTTTGTCCTAAATTAATTATTTATTTCATATATTAAATAGGTGATTAAATGTTAACAGAGAATAAGCAAAAAATATTAAGAGGTATTGAAAAAGTAAGAGATATTATTGTTCATACCTATGGACCTCAGGGAAGAACATGGCTTCTAGGTAATTTTGATAATTATTATATTAATGATGATGGATATAAAATAATTAAAGAGTTATCTTTTAAAGATGAATATGAAAATATTGGTTTAAAGCTAGTATTAGATATGGTTTCAAAAACGGAGAACGAAGCACACGATGCAACTACATTAGTTACGTTATTGGCAACTTCTTTTTTATATGAAATATATAAAAGTGATATTGCAATTGTTCCTCAATTATTTATAAAAGAATGGAATGAATGTATTAATAAAGTAATCAAAATATTACATAGTCAAAGTATTTATAATGTTGCACTTGAAGATTTAAAAAGCATTGCAAGAATTTGTGTAAAAGAAAATGAATTAGGCGATATTATTGGTGATACAATATACAAATTAGGAAGCAAAGGGCAACTTATTACTAAAATAAGCGATAATGATAATACTTATGTTGAATTTCAAAAGGGATATGTTCTTGAAGATTTTTTTGAAGGAAAACATGTAATAAATAATGTAGATTCAAAATGGACCGATGTAAAAATACTTATGCTATCAGACACTTTAGATTCTTTAATTCCTTTAGTTAATATTATAAAAGAATTAAAAAATAAGAATAAAAAATTGCTTTTAATTTGCTTTAATTATTATGATGATGTATTAGATAGTATTTTAAATTTATTAAAGGAAAATATTTATATCTTACCCTATAGATTAAGAGGCTACAAAAATATGCAAATGAACATTGCAGAAGATATAGAAATGATATGTGGTGCTAAATTATACAAGAAAAGTGAATTATTTACATGCAGTATCGATGAATTAAAGTCGATTGAAAAAATAGAAATAACTAATGATAATATTTGCTTATTTTATAAAGATATTATAAATATGTTTACTGGAATTAAAGACGAAAGAAAAGCAAAATTATTGGGAAACCATGCTTGTATTTATGTTGGTGGTTCTACATTGAATGTAAAGAATGAAAGAATGAGTAGAATAGAGGATGCTAAATATAGCTGTTTTAATACTTTGAAATATGGATATGTTTTAGGTGGTGGAAAAACTTTATACAATATTGCCCTAAAAATGGATAATGAAAATTATATTGAAAAAATAATTGCTAATTCATTACAAATACCATTTAAAGTATTACTTGATAATAGTGGGTTTGTACTTAAAGATAAAATGATTTTACTAGATGATGAAGGAATTGATTTAGATACTCATAAAGTAATTTCATTAAAAAAAGAAAAAATTTTTGATTGTGTATATGGATTAGAAAGGGCATTATTAAATGCTAGTGGTTTAGTTTATACTATTATTCATTTATATGATGCAAAAATAGAAAAAAAATAGTATAATTTATTTTGTATTTTATAAATGATTGGAGGTTTTGTTATGGAAAATATAATAAATGGAAAAATTAAAATGCAAAGTGGAGATGTAATAGGTTTTGAATTATATCCTGATATCGCTCCGATTACTGTCAATAATTTTATAAAATTAGTTAAGAGTAAGTTTTATGATGGTTTAACATTTCATCGAGTTATTAGTGGCTTTGTTATTCAAGGTGGGTGTCCAGAAGGTAATGGAATGGGTGGACCAGGTTGGAATATTAAAGGCGAATTCAAGTCTAATGGCGTAGATAATCCAATCAAACATGAGGTTGGAGTTTTATCTATGGCACGTGCATATCATCCGGATTCTGCTGGTAGTCAATTTTTTATTATGGTGGGAGATGCACCTCATTTAGATGGCCAATATGCAGCATTTGGAAAAGTAACATCTAATATTCAAGCTTGTTTAGATATTGCTGAAGTTAAAACTAATGTTCGTGATATGCCTATAGAACCAATTATAATCGAATCAATTGTAATTGATGAGGAATAATTATGCTTAATAAAAGCGTCAGTGATTTTATCAAGCAAACCGCTTCAGCATCACCAACACCTGGAGGTGGTAGTGTTGCGGCTTTAGTATCAAGTTTAGCTGTAGCGTTATCATCAATGACTATAGCATTAACTTTAGGTAAAAAAAATTACGAATCTGTGCAAGAAGAAATGCTAGCATATCAAAATAAATTAAATTTACTTCAAAACGAAACACAAAATTTTGTTGAAAAAGATATAGAAGCATATAATAATATTATTAATCAATATTCATTACCTAAAAATACAGATGAAGAAAAGGAATATCGTAGCATCATGATACAAAAAGCAACAATTCAAGCCGCTTATGTTCCATTAAATCTTGCAATAAAAATATTTGAATTATATGATATTGTTGAAGAACTATTGGAAAAGGGAAATAAAAATGTCTATAGTGATGCTTTAATTTCTTTGATATTGTGTCATAGTGCTATTGAATCAGCGTTATGTAATGTTGTAGTTAATAAAAATTGTATAAAAGATATAAAAATAAAAGATGATTTAACTAAAAAAATTAAAGAAATATTAAATTTATCATCTGAAAGAAAGAACAAATTAATGGAACTTAGCCATTACTTTGAATAATGAAAGTATTGATATGGTAAATTTATATTTTAATATTTAATTATTTAAATAAAAAAACTGCTTACAATTATTAATAAGCAGTTTTTTTTATAAAATATTGTGGTATAATATAGACGTTTTTGAAGGAGTTGTTGAATATGAAGAAGATTCGTAATATTGCTATTATTGCCCATGTTGATCATGGTAAAACAACATTAGTTGATCAATTGTTGCGTGATTCTGGCACATTTAGAAATAACGAGCTTGTTGAAGATCGTGTTATGGATAGCAATGATATTGAAAAAGAAAGAGGAATTACAATATTAGCAAAAACAACTGCTATTAATTATGAAGATTATCGTATTAATATTTTAGATACGCCTGGACATGCTGATTTTGGTGGCGAAGTTGAAAGAATTATGAATATGGTTGATGGGGTACTTCTTGTAGTAGATGCTTATGAAGGAACAATGCCTCAAACTCGCTTTGTACTAAAAAAAGCATTATTAGCACATTTAAAACCAATTGTAGTTGTAAATAAAGTAGATCGTCCTTTTGCTAATCCAGAAAAAGCAGTTGATGATGTTATGAATTTATTCATTGAATTAGGTGGAGATATTGAAGACTTAGAGTTCCCTGTGGTATATGTTTCAGCACTAAAAGGAACATCAAGTTTATCTAGCGATATAGCTACTCAACAATCTGGAATGAAATGTTTGTTTGATACAATTATTAAGTATGTTCCAGAACCAGATGTTGATGAAAATGCACCCTTGCAATTTCAACCAGCTTTATTAGATTATAATGATTATGTTGGAAGAATTGGAATTGGAAGAATAAAAAAAGGAAAAATAGCTGCTAATCAAATGGTTACTTGTGCTAGATTAGATGGCAGTGTAAAGCAATTTAGAATTCAAAAATTATTTGGATATATCGGTTTAAGAAGAGTTGAAGTTGAGGAAGCAAGTGCTGGTGATATTGTGGCAATTTCGGGTTTGCCTGATATATTTGTTGGTGAAACAGTGTGTGATCCTAATAATGTTAATCCATTGCCAATACTTCATGTTGATGAACCTACATTACAAATGACTTTTGGGACAAACACATCGCCTTTTGCTGGTAAAGATGGAAAATTATTAACTGCGAGAAAAATTGAAGAACGTTTATATAAAGAAACACAAAAAGATGTAAGTATAAGAGTAGAAAGAATTGCTAATACTGAATCTTGGGTTGTTTCAGGAAGAGGAGAATTGCATTTATCTATTTTAATTGAAAATATGAGACGAGAAGGATATGAACTTCAAGTGTCTAAACCAGAGGTTGTAATTAAAGAAATTGATGGTGTTAAATGTGAACCTTATGAAGAATTACAATTGGAAGTTCCTGATGAATGTGTAGGAGGAGTAATGGAGGCTTTAGGTCCTCGTGGTGCTCAACTTGAAAATATGACAACACATGAGAATCAAACAAGATTGTTGTATTGTATTCCAACTCGTGGCTTGATAGGTTTTCCAACAGCTTATTTAACTTTAACAAAAGGATATGGAATTATTAACCATACTTTTAGAGAATATCGTCCTTTTGTAGCAGGAAATTATGGTGAAAGATTAAGTGGGGTTCTTGTAGCTACTGAAACAGGTCAAGCAACAGCCTATTCAATTGAATCCACTCAAGAAAGAGGAATAATGTTTATTGAGCCGGGTGTTCAAGTGTATGAAGGAATGATTGTCGGTGAAAATGCTTATAATTCGGATTTATCAGTGAATGTTGTAAAAGAAAAACACCAAACTAACACTCGTGCTGCTGGAAAAGATCATTCATCTGTTTTGAAAAGGCCACATATTTTTTCACTTGAAACAGCACTTGATTATTTAAATTCAGATGAGTTATTAGAAGTAACTCCACATTATTTTAGATTGAGGAAAAAGATTTTAGATACACAGGAAAGAAAAAAATATGACTATCGTGTCAAAAATGGTGTTCAATAGAAAAAAATAAAAATCGCTTCAGCCGAACGAAGCGATTTTTATTTTTTTAAATTATTTTTTGTATTTATGAGCAAGTATTTTTAGCAAGTTTGAAAAATCATGAGCAAAATTATCAAGTTCTTCTTCACTTAACTTTGTAACATCATAACCTGCATATTTTTGAGTAGCCTTAGATTTTAAAATGTATTTTAATGCATCTTTAGCATTTCTAAATTCATTTGTATCTTTTTTATTTTGGAATGATCTTCCTAATAAGTAGTCTACATCTGCTTCAAAGAAATCTGCAAATTTGCATAATACTTCATATTCAGGTTCACGTCTGTTTTGTTCATACAAGCCAATAGCACTTGGAGATAACTTCATTTTTTGAGCTAATTCTCTTTGTGTGAGTCCAGCTTCTTTACGAACTTTCTTTAAAACATCACCAAATAACATAATTTACACCCCCACATATTATTAATATAACACGAAATTTAATAAATTAAAATGAAAAAGATTATTTTTTATTTATAAAAAAATAAAATTAGGATGTTTTTTAGAAAAAGGAATCATTTTTCTTGATAAAATTTTTAATGATGTTAAAATATAATCGATATAGTATGGAGGAATTTCTTATGAAAGAAAAATTTATTGTAGAAACATCTGCAAGACATGTTCATGTTAGTCAAGCAGATTTAGAAGTATTATTTGGAACTGATGCTAAATTAACATCAAGGAAAGCTTTGTCACAACCTGGCCAATTTGCTTGTGTTGAAAGAGTTGATTTAGTAGGTCCAAAAAATACAATAAAAAATGTTAGTATTTTAGGACCAGTAAGAAAAAATACCCAAGTAGAAGTTTCATTATCCGATGCGAGAACTTTAGGTGTAGATGCACCTATTCGTGAATCTGGTGATGTTATTGGAAGTGGAAAATGCAAAATTGTAGGTCCATTAGGAGAAATTGAATTAGCAGAAGGCGTTATTGTTGCTAAAAGACATATTCACGCTACTCCTGAAGACGCTGAAAAATTAGGGGTTAAAGATAAAGATATAGTTGCAGTAGCTATTGATACTCCTGAGAGAAGTTTAGTTTTTAAGGATGTTGTAGTCCGTGTAAGTCCAAATTTTAAACTTGCGATGCACATTGATACTGATGAAGCAAATGCTGCTTGTTGTAAAGGCGAAATTTTTGGCGAAATTTTTTAGATAATCTATAAAGCCATCTTGTTATAGATGGCTGTTTTTGGGAAAGGAGAATGACAATGAATTTAGAAAAAATAGTTAAAATATTAAAAAGCGAAATTGGCAAATTTTTTATTTCTCTTTTCTATTTCTTATTTATTTACTCTTATTTTTATATTATTGCTGAAAAAATAACGATTTTTTCAAAGGGATATTTTTTTGATATGATTTTAACTATTGGATTAATTTCAATAATTTTCTTCTTATGCAAAAATAAACTTCGAAATATAGTGTTAATAACAATAGCTACAATCAAAACAATTATATATATTGCAGATTATATGTACATTCATAAATTTTATTCACCGGCTTCTGCTGGAGATTTATTATTGAATTTTAGATGGCTTGACTTCGGTGGCTATGGTATTGGTTTAAATCTTATTTTAATTTTAATGATTGTAATAACAGGGATTTATATAATTTACTTATTAAAATTTAAATCATATAAACCAACAAAGAGAAAATTTGAATATTTATTTTTATGCTGGCTATTGTTTGTACCGTTTTTGTATGCTATTTATATTGGCATTCAAACATATGATACTGTAGAAGAATATGAGTCAAGTGAAACATATATTTTTGATAAAGGAATGGGAAAACAAATTGCGCCAGGCGAATTTATCAATATATTTGGTTATTCAATATTTAGGTATGAAGATTTGAATTATGTTGTTATTGATATTATTTATGATTTTACTAGGTAGGTGATTATCATGAAAAAAATAAATACATTTATACTTACAGTTTTAGTTTCAATACTTACCAGCAGTTGTACTTTGCATGGATTAGTTAATAATTTACAAGGTAATCATTTATCTTCAAGTTCAAATTCAATATCTTCTGGACAAATTAGTTCAATTAAAGATGATTATTATAATCCTAATTTTTATTCAAAGTATGAAAAAAATATGGATTTTAGTGAAGTTAAATCACGACTATATGACGAAGAATTAATGTTGTTTAATTATTTCATGAGTCAAAATAAACAAACATCAGATAATGAAATGACAGGAAAATATATTGACAAAAATTTAATTACGATTTTAGCAGAATCTTTTGAATTTCGTTTTGCTAATCCTTATTTAACTCCGAATATTTATAAAATAATTGAAAGTAGTTATTTTTTTGATAATTATTTTGTAGATGAAATTCAATCTGGTGCAACATGTAATAGTGAATTTATGTCAATGACTTCATTATTGCCTACAAGTGCAACTTCATTTAGATACACTGTATGTACTAAATATTCTAAAAATAAATTTATGTTTGCTATGCCCGCTCAAATGAGAGCAAATGGATATGATACATATTATTTTCATAGTGGGTATAAAAATTTTTATTATCGTTATGAACTTATTCCAAATTATGGATTTGAAACTGCAAAATTTGGTGATGATCTTTATGAAGATTATGAAGATTATATGAGTGATGAAGAAATGATTAAATTTTTTGAGGAATATTTAAACCCTGAAAGAAAATTTTACGTAAATATGCTTACTTATAGTATGCATGGTGCTTATAATGATGATTTGACTGAAGAAGAGATTGAATACATTGATACTAATGTGTATAAATATTTGAAGGAGAGAGGAATGAGCGATGAAGAATTAGCTGAATATCAAATACCTTCTGATATTTATAGTTATTTAAATAAAATGACCAAATTTGATAGATTATTAGGAAATTTATTTGATTATTTAGATGAAAATGATATTCTTGATAATACAATTATAGCGATTTATCGTGATCATCATCCATATATGATAACTCCTATTGATTATACAAGTTTTATGAATGTTAATTATGATTTAGCATTTTATAACGAAAGTTATGAGAGATTTAGACAACCATTAATTATTTATGATTCAAGTTTAGAAAGCACGATTCATATTGCAAATCCTGGAACCACTTTAGATTTAGCACCAACATTTTTAAATATGTTTGCTTCGAGCGCACATTATAATCATTTTTTTGGTAATGATTTATTTGGTGGAGAATCATATATATTTATGACAGCTCAAGGATATACTGAAACTAATGCTTTAGTTACCGATGGAATAGTTGATGAAAATGGTGAACTTATGAATGTCGCTGAACTTATTGAAGGCTATAAAGGTGATGATTCGAAAAAATCGGTTATTACAGCTTATTTAAAAACTAAAAACAATGAATATAATTTATTATCATATATGTTTCCGTACAATTATTTTCAATGGTATTAAAAATTAAAGGAGGTTTTTTTATGCAAAAAGTGAAAATTTATAATAGTCTTAATAACAAGATTGAATTATTTTCTCCTATTGAAGAAGGAAAAGTCTCTATTTATGTTTGTGGACCGACGGTATATAGTGATATTCACATTGGAAATGCAAGACCAATAGTAGTATTTGATATTTTTGTTAAAGCCCTTCGAAAAATGGGGTATGAAGTAACATATATGTCTAATGTTACTGATATAGATGATAAAATAATAAAAAAAGCAATAGAGGAAGGCATTAGTGAAAAAGAAGTTGCTGAAAAATATTATAATTCATATTTGAATGTAAGAAGAAAGTTAAATACAGTAGATCCGGATTATATGCCTAAAGTAACTGATAATATTGAGGGAATTATCAAGTTTATTGCTAAATTAATTGATTTAGGCTTTGCGTATGAAGCAAATGGTGATGTATTTTTCCGTGTGGGAAAAGCCAAAGGTTATGGAAGTTTATCACATTTTAATATTGAAGATTTAAAAGTTGGAGCTAGAATTGAAGAAAATTCAAATAAAGAAAATCCGTTAGACTTTGCACTATGGAAAAAAACTGAACAAGGTATTAAATGGAAGACAGAATGGTCAAATGGAAGACCTGGATGGCATACTGAATGTGTTGTAATGATAAATTCAATATATCCAAATGGTTTGATAGATATTCACGGAGGAGGATTTGATTTGAAATTCCCTCACCATGAAAATGAAATTGCTCAATCATGGGCAATAAATAATCATGGTTTAGCAAACTATTGGATGCATAATGGAATGGTAAATATCGATAATGTAAAAATGTCAAAATCTTTAGGAAATACCAAGGGTGCAAAAGAAGTAATTGATAAATATGGTGGTAATACTGTTAGATGGGTTTTTGCTTCAACACATTATAGAGCGCCAATTAATTTTACTGATGAAGTATTTGAAAGTGCTAAATTGCAATTAACTAAGATTTTAACTACTTTAAAGCAAGCACAAATTCAATTGTCATTAAATAACATTTCATTAGAGCAAGAAGATGAGATTGCAACAAATAGATTTTTAGAATGCATGGCCGATGATTTAAATACATCAAATGGACAAATGGTAATTTATGATGTTGTTAAAGAAATTAACGGCTTGTTGCGCCAAAAGGGACAACTGGAAATTATTGCAATAAAAATTAAATCATTAATGTCAATGTTGGATATTTTTGGAATTGAATATGATATAATAAAATTATCAGATGAAGATAGATATTTGTTTACTAAATGGAATGAATACAAGAGTGTTAAAGATTTCGCTAATGCTGATATTATAAGAAATGAACTTATAAAAAAAGGCTTATTGTAATTCAAAGGAGGAATAATGATGATGTTGAGTATCATCCAAGCAAATGACCTGTATCATGTGTTAAGTTTGCTAGCTGCATTATTTGTTGGTATATTCTTTGGACTTGAAAGGTCATATAGAGGAAAAGTAAATGCATTAATGGTTTATTCTTTAATAACAACAATTTTTTCGGGAGTAACTATCGGAATTCAATATATTTATCCTTCAGTAGATCCAATAGTTATGGCATTGCTTTTTATAGCTTTAATACTTGTTGTTTTTCTTGTTCATCAATGGAAAAAAGAAAATATGGATGATTTTTCATGTGCTAGCCTTATTTTAAGTGGAACAATAGGAATTTTCTTGGCATTAAAAAAGTATATTTTGTCGCTTTATTTATTTCTATTTGCAATTATTATATATACCATTGGTTATTTATTGAATATTTATGTTGAAAGAAGAAGATATGCGTTAACTATTTTTGTTGAGAAAGAAAAAAATATTCTATTAAAAGTATTAGAAATAAGTGATATAGCAGGTGCGAAAATAAAAAGTTTTACAAGTTCTATTATAATGTTAGATGGAAAAGAGTCTTTAAGATTAGAAATTGTCTTTAATTATGGTACTTCTAAGAAAAAAGTAAAAAAAGTTTTTGAAGAATTAAAAAATGAAAAACCAGTGAATTTAGTTTTTCATGGTGATATACATAAGATGGAGTGGCACTAATGGAAAAAGAATTAGTATATGGAAAAAGTTCTGTTTTATCAGTGCTTGAAAATGATAAAAATATTAATAGAATTTGCATTCAACGTAGTTTTAACGATTTAAGAACTATGAAGATTATAAAAGATAAAAAATTAAAATACGAAATAGTTGACAAAAAAGTATTAGATAAGTTAACTAACTTTGCTAATCATCAAGGAATTGCAATTTGGATACCAAGTTACACTTACTTGTCTTTAGAAGAATTGTTAAAAAAAATTGCTGGAATTAAAAATCCTTGTTTATTAATGCTGGATGGAATTGAAGATCCACATAATCTTGGAGCAATTTTGCGTAGTGTTGATTGTACGGGGTGTCAAGGTGTAATTATTGGGAAGCATAATCAAGTTCAATTAAATGCTACGGTTGCTAAAGTTTCAACTGGTGCAATTGAACATGTAAATGTTGCTCAAGTTACAAATTTAACAAGGACACTACAAGTTTTAAAAGAAAAAGGATATTGGGTTGTAGGAGCTGAAGCATATGAATCTAGTGATTATCGTTCATTAAATTATGATATGCCTGTAGTGATGGTAGTTGGATCTGAAGGAAAAGGGATTTCTCCACTTGTTTTAAAGCAATGTGATTTCCGTGTTCGTATTCCAATGGTAGGCCATGTAAATTCTTTAAATGTTTCGGTGGCAACCGCATTGTTATTATATCAAGTGTATTTATCTAGAAATCCCTTAAAATAAATTAGGGGAACAATTATGAAAAACATTATAGAACAACAAGATAGCGAATTATTATATATGATTCGATGTGGTAGTTATGAGGCATTTCAATTATTAAGTTATAAGTATGATAAAATTATAAAAAAATTTATCACAGCATCTTTTCAAAATTCCTATATTTATGGATATGATATTGAAGATATTATTGAAGAATGTTTAATTACTTTTTACAATGTTTTATTTTGTTTTGATGAGAATAAAGGGATATTTTATTCTTATGTTATGAAAAGTATTCGTTATCGAATATATGATTTAATAAAGTCATCAATGGCTGGTAAAAATAGTGGCTTTAATTATTCAACTGCCGTTCTTTATCATGAAAGCGAAAAGTTGGATTTTACTGAAAATAACATTGAATACTATTCTATTAATAGTGATTTATTCCAACCCAAAAATGCCTTTATTATAAAAGAAACTGTAAACGATATTTTAGGTGATACAAGTAATTTAGATAAAAATGAAAAAATTGTAGTAGCACTTAGGATAATGGGATATAGTATTGAAGAAATATCTCAAAGAATTAATGTTAATAAGAAAAAGGTAGATTATATTATTAGAAATGTAAAAAAGAAGATAAAAGATAATTTATTAAAGTAAAAAACATTATCGATTAAAAATATAAATTATTAATTTTAGGAAGTAAATTTATCTGAGAAGTATTGATAATTACTTCTTTTTTTTAAATGTTTATTATTATATAAAAATCTTATTTTATTTGAGGCTATTTTATGAGTATTTAAATATATTTTATAATAATGAAAAAGATTGGTTAAAATAAAAAAGAATAATTGACTAATTTTTTCTTATATGATAATATATGCTGAACTCAAATGAAGAGGCTGGTGGTTTTTGTGCGCGAAAAAGTTGTATTAATTTGTACTGAGTGTTTATCACGAAATTATACTACTACAAAAGATAAATACGCTAACACACAAAGATTAGAAGTCATGAAGTATTGTAAAAAATGTAATGCACATACATTACATAGAGAAAGTAAGTAAGGGGCGATAATGATGTCAAAAATTGGTAGAAAAATAAAAAGATATTTTATCGGAGTATTCCGTGAAATAAAAAGAATTCGTTGGCCAAAAGGAAAAGATTTAGTGAAGGCTACAGTTACTGTTGCTATTTTTTCAATATTTTTCGGTATATGTTTATTTTCATTTGATTATATTGTTATTAAATTATTAAAAGCAATTGGATTTATTGTTGAAGAGGCTGCTACTGATACTGGAACAGCTGCTGCATTCGTAAATTCATTATTTATTAAATAGGAGGTATTTACATGTCAGAACAAGCTATTGAAAAACAATGGTATGTTGTAAATACATATTCAGGTCATGAAAATAAAGTAAAAGATAATCTTGAACGTCGTATTGAATCAATGGGGGTTCAAGATAATATTTTTAGAGTTGTTGTAGCCGAAGAAGAAGTTCCTGTTTTAAAAGATGGTGTTCCAACAGGAAAAACAAAAATAAAAAATACATATCCTGGTTATGTTTTTGTTGAAATGATTATGAGTGATGAATCTTGGTTTGTTGTTCGTAATACACCAGGCGTTACAGGCTTTGTCGGTAGTAGTGGTGGTGGTACAAAACCATTCCCTGTGCCACATGAACAAATTGATAGTGTGTTAAAGAAGATTGGCATTATTAATTTGGATATGTACAATGAATATGTTGTAGGTACAAATGTTAAAGTACTAAAAGGACCATTAATGGGTGCGACTGGAGTAATCGAAGATGTTAACTCTGAAAATGGAACGGTTAGAGTATCTGCTATGTTCTTTGGCCGTATTAGTACTGTTGAAGTTCCTTTTGCTGATGTTGAAAAAATTGATGATTAAAAAGAAATGTTATTGCATTTCTTTTTTTTATAAAAAATTTTGATTTTTGTGTAATTAATATGCTTTTTATCAACTGGATAATCACTCTAAAACAAAAGCCAAAAATTGATAACGTTTTCATCGATTTGTAAATGCTTTCATGTTTAAATTGGGTTGCAATATTCTAAAAATATAGTATAAATAATAGGCGAATCCAAAGAAATGGAGGGGAAATTATGAAATCATATTCTTTTGATGGGGTTATTGGAGGAACTAATCAAATCCATAAAAAATTTAAAACTAGAGAGTGTGCAAATAGATATTTAGAAAAAGTATTGTTAGATAAAAACATTGAAGTAAATGATGTTTTAAAAAAAGATAATCATCGTTATGAATATATTTGTAATCAATACACTCGTTTTTCTATTTCAAGGAACTACTAGTATATAAAATTCAGGTGCTATAATGCACCTTTTTATTTTGAATATTTTAAGGAACTTAAATTGTTGAAAAAATCTAAAAAAACACTTGAATTTAATTAATCTTTTGGCTATAATTATATAGCATGCATTCTTGTGCATGAAATTTTGCGCGGTGGAAAGAGAAATCTGTTATAACCACGGCACGGACAAATTGATATAGGAGGTGTTGTCGCGTGAGTAAGAAAGTCGCAAAAGTTTGTAAATTGGAAATTGTAGCAGGACAAGCAAAACCAGGTTCAGCATTAGCATCAGCTGGAATTAATATGCCTAAGTTCTGTCAAGAATTCAATGACAAAACAAGAGATCGTGCTGGCGATATTGTCCCAGTAATCATCACAGCTTATGAAGATAAGTCATTTAGCTTTGTATTAAAGACTACCCCAACTGCTGTACTTTTATTAAAGGAAGCAAAGATTCAAAAGGGTTCTGGAAATTCAAAGAAAGATAAAGTTGCTACTATCACAGCAGAACAAGTTCGTAAGATTGCAGAATACAAAATGCCTGACTTAAATGCAAATGATGTAGAAGCTGCTATGCGTACAATCGAAGGCACTGCTCGTAATATGGGTATTGTTGTAGAAGGTATGTAATAATTTATTAAAGATTAATTTTCAATAATTGTGTTGTGGGAGGAAACATCCGTTTGTACCACTGGGAGGAATAAAAATGAAGAAAAAAGGAAAAAAATATCTTGAAGCTGCTAAGCTAGTAGAAGATAAAATATATACATTAGCAGAAGCAGTAGAATTAATAAAAAAAGTAAGTGTCGTAAATTTTGATGCTACAATTGGTCTTTCATTTAATTTAGGAATTGATCCAAAACAAGCTGATCAACAATTAAGAGGAGCAATTGTTTTACCAAACGGTTCAGGAAAAACTAAAAAAGTTTTAGCTATAACTCAAAAAGTTGATGAAGCTAAAGAAGCTGGAGCAGATTTTGTTGGTGGCAAAGATATGCTAGAAAAAATCAAAAACGAAAATTGGTTCGAGTTTGATGTGATTGTTGCTACTCCAGATATGATGGGTGAATTAGGTAAATTAGGTAAAGTATTAGGACCAAAAGGCTTAATGCCAAACCCTAAAACAGGAACAGTTTCTCCTGATATTGCTAAAGCAGTAAAAGAAATTAAAGCTGGTAAAGTTGAATATCGTAACGATAAAGCTGGAAATTTACATATTGTTGCTGGAAAGGCATCATTTGAAGCTGAAAAATTAGTGGAAAATATTAAGACAATTATCGATACTGTTACAAAGATTCGTCCTTCAACAGTTAAAGGTAATTATATTAAAAATGTTGTAGTTACAACTACAATGGGACCAAGCGTTAAAATTAGCGCTTAATTAAATGTGTTAGTAATCAATATATCGTAGACAGCAACTGCTTAATGCTTAATTTGTTGCCGAGGTGTAGTTTATAGTTATTGTATAAATTTCGCCCCTATTGTCTATAGGGGTGTTTCTGTATATATTGATTTCTATATAATCAATTTTAAAGAAAGAGAGGTGCCAAAATCGTGGAAAAAGCTATTATTCTTGAAAAACAAGCACTTGTTGATACTATCTCTGATAGCATGAAAAATGCAAAGTCAACAGTTGTTGTTGAATATCGTGGTGTTTCTGTTGCAAAATTAGAAGAACTACGTAAAGAATTACGCAAAGAAGGCGTAACTATGAAGGTTTATAAAAACACATTAGTAACACGTGCTTCTAACAAGTTGGGTCTTGACCTTGACGCTGAACTTGTTGGCCCTAATGCTTTCGTATTTTCATACGAAGATGCAGTTAGTGCTCCACGCATCTTAGCTAAGTTTGCAAAAACAGAAAAGAACTTAGTTGTTAAAGGTGGAATTGTTGAAGGAAAAGTTATTACAGCTAAAGAAATGGCTGCTGTATCAAAACTACCTTCAAGAGAAGGTTTGTATTCAATGTTGCTAAGCTGCTTACAAGCACCTATTCGCAACTTTGCATGTGCTGTTAAAGCTGTTGCAGAAAAAGAATAAAATTTTATTATAGGAGGAAATGAATTATGGCAAAATTAACAAATGAAGAAATTATCGCTAGTTTAAAAGAAATGACAATGCTTGAATTAAATGATTTAGTAAAAGCAATTGAAGAAGAATTTGGAGTTACTGCTGCTGCTCCTGTAGCTGTTGCTGCTGCTCCTGTTGAAGAAGCTGCTGCTGCAGGTCCTTCAGAAGTTTCAGTATTCTTAAAGGGTATCGGAGCTAACAAGGTTGCTGTTATTAAGGCTGTTCAAGGAATCACAGGATTAGGATTAATTGATGCTAAGAAATTAGTAGATGGCGCTCCATGTGCAATCAAAGAAAAAATCAGTCCTGCTGAAGCTGAAGGTGTAAAAGCTAAACTTGCTGAAGCTGGCGCTGAAGTAGAAGTTAAGTAATTTTAAGCGATAACTAAAATGTAAAAACCTGCTTTTTAAGCAGGTTTTACTTTTTATGAAAGGGTGATTATTATATGGGATCACATTATTTTTTGAATGACAATAATGTAAAAAGTGAAGAGAAAATTATACGTTTTCATTTTAAAAATAAAATATTTGAATTATTTTCAGACAATGGTGTTTTTTCAAAAAATGGAATAGATGAAGGTAGCAATATTTTAATAAACTATCTATTGCAAATGCCTTTAAAAGGATATGTTTTAGATATGGGTTGTGGTTATGGCCCTATTGGACTAACTATTGCTTCTTTTTTTAATGATGCACAAATTGAGATGTTTGATATCAATGAAAGAGCAGTTAATCTATCAATTAAGAATAAACAAAAATTAGGTTTAGAAAATGTTAATATTGGAATATCAGATGGTTTTAATAATGTAAAAAATAAATATAATTATATTTTTATTAATCCTCCCATTAGAGCAGGAAAAAAAGTTATTTATAAAATGTTTGATGATTCTTTTGAATTTCTTTTGGCAAATGGTGTTTTAACTATTGTTATTAGAAAGAGCCATGGGGCTCCCAGCGCTTATAAGAAATTATTTGAATTATTTGGCAATTGTGAAATAAAAGAAAAAAATAAAGGCTATTATATATTGCAATCTATAAAAAATTGTGTATAATATTAATTTGGATTGAAATTCGAAAAAATAAATAAAAACTCTTGTAAAATATAAAAAACGGTAGTATAATATAAAATTGCATATTATCGTTTTTTTGTGTCTTTTTTTGGACGATTAATAAACGATAAATTTATAATTTATAAGGAGTGATTCGATGGCAAGAATACAATTAAATCAAACACATGAAAGAATTAATAGAATTAACTACTCAAAGGTTAGTGGAACTGCACCATTACCTAATTTGGTAGAAATTCAAACTGAGGCTTACAAGGAATTCCTTGAAAAAGGCATTAAAGAAGTGTTCAGAGATGTGTATCCAATCAAAGGACCTAATGACAATATGGAATTACATTTTGTTGATTGTCACTTTGAAGCCCCAAAATATTCTATTAGAGAATGCAAAAATCGTGATTTAACTTATGCAGCACCTTTAAAAACAAAAATGAATTTAGTTTTTAATACAGGCGAAATTACTGAAGGCGAAGTGTTTATGGGAGAATTCCCATTAATGACTGAAAGTGGAACTTTTATTATTAATGGTGCAGAAAGAGTAATTGTATCACAATTAGTTCGTTCTCCAGGCGCTTATTTTACAAAAGAAAGAGATAAAAGCGGAAAGTTCATTTATGGTGGAGATATTATTCCAGCACGTGGAACTTGGTTGGAATTTGAATCAGATGCTAAAGATTTAATCTATGTACGTGTAGATCGTACAAGAAAAATTTTGGCTTCAATTATTTTGCGTGCCATTGGTTTAGAAGATGAAGAAGTCATTAAAGATTTATTTGGTGATGATAAATTAATTACAACAACATTAGAAAAAGATGTTGTAAAGACAAATAGAGAGGCATTACTTGAAATTTATAGTAAATTAAGACCAGGCGAACCAGCTACAGATGAAGGTGCGTTAAATTTAATGATTCAAAAATTCTTCGATCCAAAAAGATATGATCTTGCTAAAGCAGGACGCTTTAAGTTCAAAAAGAAACTTGGCGTTTATAATCGTTTAGCTGGAAGAACAATTGCCGAAGACTTAATTGATGTAAATGGCGAAATTGTTTATCCAAAAGAAACATATATCGATAAAGAAAAAATGGATCATTTACATGAAATTGAATTTTTTGAAAATGGTGCTCATTTAGTGACAATAGATTCTTTAAATACAAAATTAGATGATTCTAATCGTGTTCAAATTGTTAAAGTATATACTAATGAGAAAAAAGAAAAGGTTACAAAAATTATTGGTACTGATTTATCTATCGAGAAGAAACATGTAACTTTATCAGATATCGTTGCAACATTTTCTTATTTGATAAATATTACTGAAGGATTTGGCTCTACAGATGATATTGACCATTTAGGAAATCGTCGTATTAGAACAATTGGTGAATTATTGCAAAACCAATTTAGAATTGGGCTTTCAAGAATGGAAAGAAGCGTTAAGGAAAAAATGTCAATTGCCGAAGTGGAAAAAACAACTCCACAAGGTTTGACAAATATTCATCCTTTAACTGCTGCTATTAAAGAGTTCTTTGCTTCTTCACAATTATCTCAATTTATGGATCAAACAAATCCACTTGCTGAATTGACAAATAAGAGAAGATTGAGTGCGTTAGGCCCTGGTGGTATTTCTCGTGATCGTGCAGGACTTGAAGTTCGTGACGTTCACTATTCGCACTATGGCCGTATTTGTCCGATTGAAACTCCAGAAGGACCTAATATTGGACTTATTAATAATTTAGCAACTTATGCTAGAGTTAATGAATACGGATTCTTAGAAACTCCTTATAGAACAGTTAATAAAAAGACAATGGTTGTTAATGATGATTACGAATATTTATCTGCTGATGAAGAATATAACTTTGTAATTGCACAAGCTAATATTAAATTGGGAGAAAATAGAGAAATCTTAGAAGATCATGTTATTGCTAGATATCACGGAGATACAACTTTAGTTAAAAAAGAAGACGTTGATTTTGTTGATGTTTCTCCAAAACAAATTGTTTCTGTTGCTACTGCATGTATTCCTTTCCTAGAAAACGATGATGTTTATCGTGCTTTGATGGGAGCTAACATGCAACGTCAAGCTATTCCTTTATTACAACCACATACTCCTTATGTTGGAACAGGTTTAGAAGAAGTTGCTGCAAAGTTTAGTGGTCTTGCTTGTTTAGCATATGAAGCAGGTATTGTTAAGTATGTTGATTCAAAGAAAATTATTATAAAAGAAGAAAATGGAAATGAACGTATTTATGAATTAGAAAAATTCTCACGTTCTAACAATGGTACTTGTATTAACCAAGTACCAATTGTAAAGATTGGTCAAACAATTACAAAAGGTGAAGTAATTGCTGATGGTCCTGCTATGGAAAAAGGACAACTAGCATTAGGACAAAATGTTTTAATTGGCTTTATGACTTGGAATGGTTACAACTATGAAGATGCTGTTATTATGTCAGAAAGATTAGTTAAAGATGATGTATATACTTCACTTCATATTGAAAAATATGATATTGAATCTCGTGATACAAAATTAGGACCTGAAGAAATTACTCGTGATGTTCCTAATACTTCTGAAGAAGCTAAGATTAACCTAGACGAAAGAGGAATTATTGTTCCTGGAGCAGAAGTAAAAGAAGGAGATATACTTGTTGGTAAGATTACTCCAAAAGGAGTTTCTGAACCACTTCCTGAAGAAAAATTATTGATGGCAATTTTCGGCGAAAAAATAAAAGAAGGAAAAGATAATTCATTACGAGTTCCTCATGGCGGAGCTGGTATTGTAGTTGATGTAAAAATCTTTTCAAGAGCTAAGGGAGATGAATTACCTCCTGGTGTTAAAGAAACTGTTCGTGTATATATTGCTCAAAAACGTAAAATTTCTGAAGGAGATAAAATGGCTGGACGTCATGGTAACAAAGGTGTTATTTCTCGTATTTTACCAGTTGAAGATATGCCATTCTTACCAGATGGTACTCCATTAGATATCATGCTTAATCCATTAGGTGTTCCTTCACGTATGAATATTGGTCAAGTTTTAGAAGTACATTTAGGTATTGCTGCTGCTAAACTAGGAATTCATGTTGCTACTCCAGTATTTGATGGTATTTCTGCTGGAGAACTTGCTGATTTAATGAAAAAGGCAGAAGTTGCACCAGATGGAAAGACAGTATTATATGATGGTAGAACAGGCGAACCATTTGATGAAAAAATCAATGTTGGTGTTATGTATATGATTAAATTAGCACACATGGTTGATGATAAATTACATGCTCGTGCGATTGGACCATATTCATTAGTTACTCAACAACCATTAGGTGGTAAAGCTCAAAATGGTGGACAAAGATTTGGAGAAATGGAAATATGGGCATTAGAAGCATATGGTGCAGCTCATGTTTTACAAGAAATTTTAACAATTAAATCAGATGATATGGTTGGAAGATCTAAATGCTACGAAGCTATTATTAAAGGAAAGAGAATTCCTGAACCTGGTATTCCAGAAGCATTTAGAGTATTACAAAAAGAATTACAATCTCTTGCAATCGATGTTCGTTTATTAGATAAAGATGGCGAACAAATTGATATGAAAGAAGTTGCTAAAGAAAATGAACAAGAAGTTCGTAAAGTAGAAGAATCTGTACGTGAAGCTGCTTCAGATTATCGTTATGATAATGGAGTAGATTTGGGAACAGAAATTGAATAAGGAGGGACAAAAAATGTTTGATGTTAATCGCTTTGCAGCAATCCAAGTCGGACTTGCTTCTCCTGAAAAAATTCGTGAATGGTCTTATGGTGAAGTAAAGAAGCCAGAAACTATTAACTATCGTTCGCAAAAGCCAGAAAAAGATGGATTATTTTGTGAAAAGATTTTCGGACCAACTAAAGATTATGAATGTTATTGTGGAAAATACAAGAAAATTCGTTTTTCTGGTAAGGTTTGTGAAAAATGTGGTGTTGAAGTAACTACTAAAAGTGTTCGTCGTGAGAGAATGGGCCATATTGAACTTGCTACACCAGTAGCTCATATTTGGTACTTAAAAGGTATTCCTTCAAGAATGGCTCTAATTCTTGATGTATCTCCAAAAGATATTGAAGAAGTTGTTTATTTTGTTTCTCACATTGTTTTAAAGCCTGGCGATTCTAATATTTTAGGTCGCTGTGAAGTTTTAGATGAAAAAAGAGCTCGTGAAAGATTTCCTTATGTTTTAGATGTAATTATTTCACGCTTAAATCCAGATGATAGTGATTATGCACGTGCTTTGGAAATTAAGGCTAAAATTGAAAATCCAAAAGAAGCATTTGATTTCTACACTTTCAGTTCATTCATTTCAAAACATACAGGTGCTGAGTTTGGAATGGGTGCTGAAGCAATTAAACAATTATTAAGCGAAATAAATCTTGATGAAGAATTCCAAAAAATTCAAAGAGATTTAAAAGAAACTCAAGGACATAAAAATCAAAAGAGAATTAAGCTGCTAAAAAGACTTGAGGTAGTTGAAGCTTTTAGACAATCTAATAATCTTCCTGAATGGATGGTATTAGATGTATTACCTGTTATTCCACCTGATTTAAGACCTATGCTACAATTAGATGGTGGCCGTTTTGCAACATCTGATTTAAACGATTTATATCGCCGAGTTATTACTCGTAATATTCGTTTAAAGAAAATGATTGATGTTGGTGCTCCAAGTATCATTTTAATGAATGAAAAAAGAATGCTTCAAGAAGCTGTTGATGCACTAATTGATAATGGTCGTCGTAGTAAACCTGTTTCAGGTGCCGCTGGTCGTACATTAAAGTCATTATCACATGCCTTAAAAGGTAAACAAGGTCGTTTCCGTCAAAATTTATTAGGAAAACGTGTTGACTATTCTGGACGTTCAGTTATTGCTGTTGGTCCTACATTAAAAATGTATGAATGTGGAATACCTCGTGAAATGGCTATTCAATTGTTTAAGCCTTTTATAACTGCTGAAATGATTCGTCGTGGCATTTGTCAAGGACATAAAGCTGCTGATAAATTAATTGAAAGATATGATGAGAGAGTTTGGGATGTAGTAGAAGATGTAATTAAAGAACACCCAGTACTATTAAATCGTGCTCCTACATTACATAG
>CAZYEI010000016.1:0-27161 GCA_964646425.1 uncultured Eubacteriales bacterium
AAAAGAACATGCTAAAATATGGTTTAAATTATTGCATGATGGTGCCATTCCCGAAACAATTGAAAATTTAAAAGATGCTGCTTCTGGGGAAAATTATGAATGGACAAGTATGTATGCACAATTTGCTAAAGAAGCCAAAGAAGAAGGATTTGATAATATTGCATATTTATTTGAAGAAGTAGCTAAAATTGAAAAAGAACATGAAGAAAGATACTTGACATTGTTGAAAAATGTCCAAGAAAAGAAGGTTTTTAAAAAAGAAGAAGAGAAGGTATGGAAGTGTGGAAATTGTGGCCATATTCACATTGGAAAAGAAGCACCGCAAATGTGTCCAGTGTGTTCCCATCCTCAAGCATATTTTGAAGTTAAAAGCGAGAATTATAAATAATTATGAAAATAATTACGCTTAATTTGCATTTATGGCAAGAAAAAAATCAAATTGAAAAACTTAAAAGAGTAGCAAGGTATATCAATGACAATGATATTGATATTTGCTTCTTTCAAGAAGTAGCTCAAAAATTCGATGCACCATTACTTTTTGATAACATTAGAAATGATAATAATGCATATTTAATATTTAAAGATTTAAAAGCTAACTATAATATTTCTTATGAATTTAAGAAAAGAGGTTGGGGGATTTTTGAGGAAGGAGTAGCAATTATTTCCAAATATCCAATTATTAATAAAGAATGGTTTTTTATTTCGAAAACTCAAAAATTAATGGATTGGAAAACAAGAGCTATTTTAAAAGTAACATTTGAAGTAGACAAGAAACCTGTTCATTGCTTTGCTGTTCATATGGGGTGGAGTGATGGAAATGAAGTTTATGAAGAACAAGTAGCAAATTTAATGAAAGAAGTTAATAAATGTGGCGAGGAATTAGTTATTCTTGCTGGTGATTTTAATTGTCCTCATGATGTTAGAGAATATCATTGTTGGGATGACTTATATGCTAGTGTGGATTTAGCTAATATTAATACTATAGATTGTCCAACTTTTGCATTTGATCTTGATTCACATATGGATACTAAAAACAAACATATCGATTATATCTTTTTTAATAAAAAATTAAAGATAAATGATTATCGCATCGATTTTAAAGAAAAAGATGGGTTAGTTTCAGACCATTATCTTGTCTATACTGAAGTGAACTGACTTGAGAAATATTAAAATATATGTTAAACTCTCCTTATAATTTTAAGGAGGTTTTTTTGTGAGAAAAAAATGCATTTCATTAACATTAATGGGTTTGTTATTATTATGCGGATGTGAAAATTTTGGTTTTGGCAGTGGCATGTTTAATCATAGTTCAAGTTTAAAAAATGACTCAACTTTCATTAGTCAAAGTTCTAATAGTTCTAGTAGTAAAATAGATGATAGTACAAGTATTAGTTCATCTTCAAAACAAGATATAAGTACTTCAACAACTTCAATCACAACTTCTTCAACAATTAATAATAGTTCATCATCCATGAATGAAGATAAAAATATTATTAGTTCTATATGGAATGTTTATGGAGATGGAACAAATACAATATCTAAAACACAACTTGATGAAAATTCATTTGAATTATCTATAAATAATATTAATTCTAGTGAAAAATATAGTACTCAATGTTTAAATAATAATATCTCGGTTATAGAAAATTCAACATATAGATTAGAGATGACATTGAAAAGTAGTATTACTAGAAAAATTAATATTATTGTACAAGAAGGCAACTATGCTTATTATGATTTGAATGAAACAGTAGAATTGTTTGCTAATGTAGAAAAGAAAATTAGTTTTGATTTTACAGCGCAACAAACACAATATAATATGTTGTTAGGAATTTTGACTGGTAAAGTTGGCAGTGGCTATGAAGGAGAACAAACTTTATTAGTTAAAGGCCCTAAAATATTAGTTATTAATGAAGTTGCACCGATGCCTGATACGGGACCTGGAGTTGCTGATAAAGGTAATACTCCAGAAAAAGAGGGGTATAGTATTTTATGGGCAGATGAATTTAATAGTAATGAAATTAATACTGACAACTGGACATTTGAAATTGGTCGTGGAAGTAATGGATGGGGTAATAATGAATATCAATATTACACAGATAGAACTGATAATGCTTATCAAAAAGATGGTGCTTTGCATATAGTTGCCAAAAAAGAATCATATAATGGTGCAAATTATACATCTGCTAGAATGATTTCGAAAGGAAAAGTGGATATTAAATACGGTTATATTGAAGCGAGAATTGCTTTGCCTAGTATGCAAGGCATTTGGCCTGCATATTGGATGCTTGGAAGTAATTTTGATAAAGTTGGTTGGCCTAAATGTGGTGAAATTGATATTTTAGAAGCCATTAATAATGAAAAGAATGTAGTATATAGTACATTACATTGGCAATATACTCCAAATAGTAGTCAAGCAGATCATGGGAATAATGGTGCAACAATTAATGATAGAACCAAATATCATTTGTATGGAATGAATTGGACTAGTGAAAAAATTGAAATATATGTTGATAATGTGAAAACTTTTGAGATGGGAATATCTGGAGGAAATGGTTTAGAAGCATTCCAAAAGGAACATTTCTTTATTTTGAATGTAGCAGTAGGTGGAAATTGGCCAGGTTTTACAGTTGCTGATAATTTTCCTCAAACAATGCTTGTTGATTATATTCGTGTATATCAACCACAATAGTTATGAATTTAGTTACATATATAATCATAGTTGTTATTTTTAGCGTAATTACGTTTTATAGTTATTATTTAGATAAAACTAGAGCAAAAAAACAACAATGGAGAATTCCTACAAAATCATTAATTTTAATGTCGTTTTTATTTGGGTCAGTTGGAGGATTATTTAGTATATATTTTTTAAACTATAAAGAAAAAAGAATAATTATATTAAATTATATTGCATTTTTGTTGCATATATTATTAGGAATATTTATATATATTACATTTGACTTATAAAAATAAAAAGATTTGTACAAAATATTATATGAGAGTACAAATCTTTTTTTAGATAATTTGATTTTTTGTTTGCTTTATTAACCTAAGTTGACGATTTCAGTGTCGTCAGTATTGTTGATTGTATAAGCTTCTATTTTAACATTTAACATTCTTTCTACTAATGAAGATAATTCATCAATATAAACAGCTTTAATGCTAGGATTTAATGTGTCATATGTAACAGGAGTAGGGATTCTAAAACCATATCCTCTTGCCTTTTCTAATAATCGTTCAACTCTAGCTGTGGATTCGCATAGAACAGGAACACCTGTGTTAGCACTTAATTCAAGTAATTTTTTTGTTTTGCCTGTACTAGGACTTCCAAGTAAAATTTTCATATATTATTTCCTCCGTTTTCTTTAATTATATTCTACTATAAAAGCAAGTGAAATTCTACTAATATTTATAAAATTATTTAGTAATTTCGGAAATATAAAATATAATTAACAAATTTAAGTGTTATGTGCTATAATAGCAAAAAGGAAAGTGAAAATATGAAAAAAATATTATTATTAACTTTAATAGTTTTTACTATTTCTGGCTGTCAGTTTGAAAATATTTCTAGTAAAACATCTAATAATATAAAGCAATCAACAAACTCTATAAATAATTCTTATGTTTCGATAAGCGAAAGTAAAACGAGTTCAACAACAGTTTCTACTTCGACTGGTGAAAATAAAGTGGTGGATATTAATTTAGCTTTAAATACAACTGTTACTAATAGTAATGGTGGTGTTATTATAGATGAACAAATTATTACAATTAATAAAGCTGGAACATATCGATTACAAGGAACTTTAGATAATGGAAGCGTAGTAATTAATGTAAATAAAGAAGAAAAAGTCAATTTAATTTTAAATGACGTTAATATTACTTCTTTGGTTAATTCACCTTTATATTGTTTAAGTGCAGATAAACTTATTATTGAATTAGCAAGTAATACTACAAATATATTAACTGATGCTTCGGAATATGTGTATGAAAATGAAGAAAAGAAAGAACCAAACGCATGTTTATTTTCTAAGGATGATTTAACTATAAAAGGCGATGGAAGCCTTATTGTTAATGCTAATTTTAATAATGGAATAGGGACAAAAGATGACTTAAAAATATCTAATGGTCAGATTGTAGTTAATGCTCCTAATAATGCCATAAAAGGAAATGACTCTATTAAAATTAAAGGTGGAAATATCAAAGTTACTTCGACAGATGGCGATGGCTTAAAAACCGATAATGAAGAGGATGAAGAAAAAGGATATATAGAAATCAGTGCTGGGATTTTAGATATAACAGCAAAATATGATGGTATTCAAAGTTCTAATTATATTAATATTGATGGCGGAGATATTACAGTTAAAACAAATAATGGTGCTAATGGGAGTATTTCTAGTAGTGATACTAATTCATATAAAGGAATTAAAGCTATAAATGATATTAATATTAATGGAGGAAACATCAATGTTGATAGTTTAGATGATAGTATTCATAGTAATAAAAATATTGTGATAAATGATGGGGAATGTATTTTATCTTCCGGAGATGATGGCATTCATGCTGATGAAAACTTGCATATTACTGGTGGTAAAATTAATGTTTTAAAGAGCTATGAAGGATTAGAATCTGCAAAAATAACTATTGATGATGGAAATATAGAGATATATTCTTCGGATGATGGTGTTAACGTAGCTGGTGGAGATGGTTCTAATGATGAATGGCGTCCAGGTGGAGGTCCAGGAGGACATGGAGGTTGGTGGAGAAATAATCAAACACTGTCTACATCGACAGCAGATTACGTATTGACAATTAATGGCGGATACTTGTTTGTTAACGCTAGTGGTGATGGACTTGATTCAAATGGAGATATTTATATAAATGGTGGAATTATCATTGTAAATGGTCCAACTAGTAATGGAGATGGTGCTCTTGATTATGGAGACAATAATGCAAAATTTGAAATTAATGGAGGTACTTTAATAGCTGTTGGAAGTAGTGGAATGGCAGTTGGCCCAACTAATGGTTCTACACAATATAGTGCCAAGATTACTTTGCCAACGTCAAATTATTCACTGGTGGCAATATTAAATCAAAATGGCGAAGCTGTAATTGCTTTTGCTGCAGAAAAAAAGTTTTCTTCAATGGTTGTTTCTCATGCTGATTTTAACGTAGATGAAACATATACAATTTCTATAAATGGAAGTTATGAAGGTGGCAGTTCTATTGGAGGATTGTATTTTGGTGGTACATATGTTGGTGGAACTGTAAAATCTACATTCAAATTTTCAAGTAAAACAACGAATGTAACAATTAGATAAATAAAAAAACATGCACTCAATTTTGAGAAAGCATGTTTTTTTTAAATAATTATAAAAATGTATTGTCAAAGTTAAAGACTTATGTTAAAATTTCATATGCTTGAATAAAAAGGTCTCGTGGTGTAGAGGCTAACATGTCTCCCTGTCACGGAGAAGATCGCGGGTTCGAGCCCCGTCGAGACCGCCATTGAAATTTTGTATTGATATTTTACTAAAAAGATATCAATATTTTTTTTATTCTAAATATTTAAATTTGAAGAGGTGAATTTTATGAATAAAAATGACATAAAGTTTATTAATTTAATTAATCCAGATTATTTAGGATATACCAATATTGTAAGGCATGCTGCGAGAGGGATTATAATTAAAGACAATAAAATCCTTTTAAGTTATGAAGAAAAAAATAATCAATATTTAATTCCTGGTGGTGGTGTGGAAAAAGATGAAAGTTTGGTTGAATGTTGTGAAAGAGAAGTATTGGAAGAAACAGGTATATGTTGTTTGCCAATAGTTAATTATTTGGATATTAATGAGTTATTTTTAAATATGAATCATATAAATCATTATTTTGTTTGTAAAGTAATAAATGAAAATCAAGCGTTACATTTAACAGAGTTAGAAAAAGAAGTTAACTTAACTTTTATTTGGATCGAGATTGAAAAAGCACTAGAAATATTTGGACAATATGAAAAATATAAAAAAGATGATTTGGCAAGATTTGGATTATATCGTAGGGAATTTCTAGCGATAAAATCGTATATTGAGTATAGTCAATTATTTAAAATTTAGATGATTAATTAAAAAAACGATATTTAACATAATATCGTTTTTTTGTTATTTGCTATATATTAATATCTAATTCAATAGGACAGTGATCACTACCTAATATATTATTATGAATAAGACTATCATTAACTAAATCTATGATGCGTTTGCTAACTAAAAAATAGTCGATTCTCCATCCTGCATTATTCAGCCTAGCATTAAATCGATAACTCCACCAAGAATATTTAATAGTATTAGGGTACTTGTGTCTAAATGTATCAATAAATCCTTGATTTAATAAATTTGTGAATGCAGTTCTTTCTTCAATTGTAAATCCAGCATTTCTTTCATTGGCTTTAGGGTTTTTAATATCTATTTCCCTATGAGCAACATTTAAGTCACCAGCGTATATTATGGGTTTAACTTTATCTAGATCTTTTAAATACTCACATAAATCTAATTCAAAATTCAATCTAAATTCAAGTCTTTTTAATCCATCACCAGCATTAGGAACATAACAAGCAATATAATAAAATTTATCAAATTCTAGTGTGATTATTCTTCCTTCATCATCATATTTATTATTCTTCAAACCATAATGCACTGATAATGGCTTAATTTTGGTAAATATTGCTACGCCTGAATAGCCTTTTCTTGTTTTTGAATTTGTCCAATAAGTATAATATCCTTGAGGTTCAAAAGGAAAGCTACAATGTTCTGTTTCACTATATTTTGATTCATTTATTGAAAAAATATCAGCATCAAAATTATTGAAATCATCAATAAATGTTTTATTTAAAATAGCTCTAATCCCATTTACATTAAAAGAAATAATTTTCATAATTTCTCTCCTTACTTAAATTAATAATAAAATTATTCTATTTCGTTTTTATTAAAGTAACCATATTCAGTGATTAAAATGTCAATTAATTTTTCTAAAAAAGTATTTAATTCTAAAAGCCAATGTTCACTTTTCTTTAATAATGTTAAAGTTATTTGCTTCATCTTAAAATCTAATTTAAAGTTTTTGGAAATCTTTATTGCTAATTCAAATAGATAAACTCCGATACCATCTAATGAAGCTAATTCACTTTTAAAATGTAAAACTATACTTTCTTTGCTATCTTGTGCTCTTTCAATAAATAAATATCTTTCTAAGATATCTAATCTTTGCTTTTGAAGAAGTAATAGTACACTTTTTGGTATTTTACCATATATATCATTTAATGAGTTTGTTAATTCATCAAGTTCTTTAAGTGATTTTATAGAACCGATTTGATGATATAAATCGATTGTATCACTATCATTGTTGGTAAATTTTTGAGGGACATAGGCATCAATCATAAGAGGGGATTTAATTTTTGGTAATTCTTTTGGCTTACCGGTTTTCTTTTCTTCGATTGTTTCGTTTAATAACTTGATATATAAATCTATTCCCAAAGAATCGATAAATCCTGATTGCTCTTCACCAATTAAATCACCGGCGCCTCTGATGGATAAATCTCGCATAGCAATGCGATAACCACTTCCAAGTTCAGTAAATTCTTTAATCGTTTTAAGTCTTTTTTTAGCAGCTTCAGTCATTTCTTTGTTAGGTGAGTATAATAGATATGCGTATCCTAATTTATCACTTCTACCTACTCGGCCTCTAATTTGATATAGTTGGGCAAGTCCAAATCTATTGGCATCTTCGATAATAACTGTATTTGCGTTTGGAATGTCAATTCCATTTTCAATAATAGTAGTAGCTACCAAAATGTTAGCTTCTTTATTATAAAATTTCATCATAGTATCTTCTATTTGTTCGTTATCCATTTTCCCATGACCTATAACAACTTTGGCACCAGGAATATTTTTTTCTAATTGATAAGCAATACTATGAATATCACTAGTATTATTATGTAAATAAAAAACTTGTCCATTTCGTCCTAATTCTCTTTCAATAATTTCATTGATAATTCGTTTATCTTTTTGAATTACATAGGTTTGAACTGGCATTCTATTTAGGGGGGCGGTTTCAATTTGAGAAAGATTATGAATACCTAATAATGACATTTGAAGTGTTCGAGGAATAGGAGTAGCACTTAATGTTAAAACATCTATTGTTTGTTTCATTTCTTTGATTTTTTCTTTATGTACAACTCCGAAACGATGCTCTTCATCTATTATTAAAAGTCCTAAATTTTTTAAGTCGAATTTAGATGTTAATAAACGATGTGTTCCAATGACTAAATCGATATTATGATTATTGAAATTATCAATTATAGTTTTAGTAGAAGCTAAAGAATTATATCTATTTAATAAAGCAACTTTCACTGGGAAATTTTGAAATCTTTCTAAAGCTACTTTAAAATGTTGGCGTGAAAGAAGCGTGGTAGGACATAAAAGCATAACTTGTTTTCCATTTAATATTGCCGTATAAGCCACTCTTAAGGCAACTTCAGTTTTGCCAAAGCCAACATCACCACATAGTAATCGATCCATTGGATAGGGTGATTTCATATCTTCAATTATTTCTTCAAATGATTGTTGTTGGTCATCGGTTAATTCATAAGGGAAGGCACTGTTGAATTCTTTTTGCAGTTCTTCATCATATTCAAATGAAAAACCGGTTTTACTTTTTCTTTCTTTATAAAGATTTAATAAACGATCGGCAATATCACCCATTCTATTTTTGATTTTTTCTTTTGTCTTTTTCCAATCATTGCCACCTAATTTACTAAGACGAGGTTGAATTCCTTCTCTTGAAGCAAATTTTCTAACTAAAGCAAATTGATCTAACGGGACAAATAGCTTGTCATCATTTTGATATACAATAGCTAAGTAATCTCGATGTATGCCATTTATTTCTTTGTTTTCAATGCCGAGATAGCGCCCGATTCCATATATTTCATGAACAACATAATCGCCTTTTTCTAGGTTATCGACAGATTGGATAATAGCAGCATTTTTATATCTAGTAATGTTTCGTTTATTTAATGATGGAGTTCCAAATATTTCTTTAGAACTTATTAAAATTAAGTTATCTTCAAGTAATTCAAATCCTTCAGGTAAACTAAAAAAAGTATAAGCAATTTTTATTTCACTAATTGACGTATCTTTTAATTCTTCGATTTTAAATCCATTGTTGCTTAAAATTGAAGTGATGAAGTCTAATTGTGATTTGTAATCTAGACAAAATATAATATGTTTATTGTGAGATGAATAATCTCTAATCATTTCTAATAATAAATTAGAATTACCAGAGGAATTATTTATATTTCTAATTGTAGAAGGCAACTCGCCATTATCATTAAATTCAGTAATGTAATGGAGATTTTTTAATTTTGATAACAAATAATTTAAGTCTAGGTAAATATGATGAGTAAATAACATTGTCATATTTTCATGACCTTCTAAGATATAATCAGTAGTTTCATTCAGTAGAATTTTATATGATTCTTCAATGTTATCTAAAGAAGATAAATATATAGGAGTTTTATCATCAAAATAATTTAAAATAGAAAAGGTGTTTCCAATTATATAATCGTAATACTTATATAAAGTTGAGTATTGATTTCTTGATTTTAGTGTTTCGATATCGTAAAGAATTTTGCTTTCAAGTATTTCATAGCGAACGGGATCTAATGTTTTTTCTTTTTCTTTAAGCGTTTCTTCAATACAATGTATTTTTTCTGTTAATAAATCATCGGGAACAATTAAATCTGATGCTGGTAGTAAATTAATTTCATTGACCGCATTTATTGTTCTTTGGGTAGTTAAATCGAAGAATCTTATACTTTCGATTTCATCATCAAAGAATTCTATTCTAAGAGGATTATTGTAGTTTACACTATAGATGTCAATTACGCCACCTCTTCTTGCTATTTGCAAAGAGTGATCGATTTTGCTTACTCTTTCGTAACCGCTGCTTGATAATTTTTTGATTAATGAATCAATATCAACGATATCACCAGTTTTTAATTTTATAATTGCTTGTTTAAATAAATCCTTTGGTGGCAAGTGATGAACTATACTAGCACTATGAGCAATAATTATTTTAGGTTTCTCATTTAATATTGCATTTAATACATAAACTCTTTGAGTTAGAAGTTCAGGAGAACTAGCCAGGACTTCCATTCTAAATGATTCATCAACAGGGAATAAGAGACAATCATCTTCATCTACAAAAACTGATATTCTTTCGAATAATCTTTGAGCAGAATATAGATTGTTTTTTACAATAACCATAGTTTTTGGGTTAGCCAAAAAAGCACTAGAAATAGCTAATGCCTCTAGTGTTAAATCAGGTATTACAATGTTTTTTGCACCTTTTTGAATAAGTTTTACTATTTCTTTATTTTTGAATAGTTCTATTAATTGTTTCATATTGATTGCTTTCCATTAAACATCGACATAACTTTATCAAAAGGTGTATTTATGAATGCTAATGCAGCATTTGCTGCTTTTGCTTGTGCAATTTCAATACTTTCTTTGTCTTCTTTCTTAGGCTTTCCCAGAACATAATTTATTATTGGTATTAATGGATCTTTACCAACGCCAACACGGATTCTTTTGAAGTTCTTAGTTCCTATATGTTGTATGATATTTTTGATACCATTATGGCCACCATCACTTCCATTAAATCTTAAACGAATAGAACCAATAGGAGTATCCATATCATCGTAAACAACAAGTAAATCTTCAACAGGTATTTTAAAATAGTCTAAAACAGCACGGATGCATTCTCCTGATAAATTCATATAAGTAAGTGGCTTTAAAAGAATGACGTCTTCCCCTTTATATGACATCTTCCCATAGACTCCTTTAAATCCAGTTTTATTTAATTCAACATTTTGAGATATTAAAATCTTATCAATAACTTTAAATCCCATATTATGTCGTGTTTCTTCATATTCAGTGCCAGGATTTCCCAGACCAACAATTAATTTCATGCTATCACCGACTTTCAATTATATATTATATAATTATTATTCTTTTAAGAAAAGACTTATAATTATTTATTTTTTTCTAGAATTATGATAAGATAACTACATAATTAGTTTGGAGTTGAAATAATATGATAAATAAAAATAGAGGTTTTGAAAAAGTTGATGTTAGCATTGATTCAATTTTACCACAAAGACAAACGAGTGCAAGTGCTGGATATGATTTTTATGTTATCGAAGATGTTACAATTCCTGCACATAAATATATTTTATTGCCTACAAATGTTAAAGCGTATATGAAACAAGATGAAGTTTTGATGTTATTTGCTAGAAGTAGTTTGGCGATAAAAAGAGGCTTAGTTTTAAAAAATATGACAGGTATTATTGATAGTGATTTTTATCCTAATGAAATTAAAATCGCAATTGAAAATAAAACAGATATCGATGTTTGTTTAGTTAAAGGAGAAAGAATTGCACAAGGTATTTTTGTTAAATATTTAGTAGCAGATAATGGAAATTTAGATTCAATTCGTGATGGCGGATTCGGAAGCACTGGAAAAAAATAAAAATGATAGTTTATGTGCTTTGTGCACAAATTGCTATCATTTTTATTTTAAAAAGATTATAATAAAAAAGAAAGAGAGTGATTTTAAATGAATAAAGATTTTTTGTTTGAAATGTTAAATACGCCATCACCATCTGGTAATGAGGTCGAATTGCAAAAAAAGATAGAGAAAGAAATGGAACCATATGTTGAGAAAACAATCAAAGATTATACTGGTAACTTGATTAATATAATTAATCCTAACCATAAATACAAAGTTTTATTGTGTGGACATGTTGATGAAATATCATTAATGGTTACTAAAATAATGGATAATGGTATGATAAAAGTTGTTGCAAATGGTGGAATTAATCCTAATTTATATCATGGATCTAGAGTTAAGATTATTCATGAAGGTAAAGAAATATTAGGTGTTTCACATGTGAATAATAGTTCAAAAGATAAAGTTTTAACTAGAGATTTAGTTATAGATATTGGAGTGAAAACGGCAGATGAGGCAAAAAAGTATGTTTCAATCGGAGATTATGTAATTCATGATATTGAAGCTAAAGATATGTTAAATGATTTTGTTACTTGCCGTGCTCTTGATAATAGAGTCGGTGCTTTTGTTGTTAATGAAGCTTTAAAAAGAGCCAAAGAATTAAATGCTAAAGTTGGCGTATATGCAGCTTCTACTGTTGGTGAAGAAACTACAATGAGAGGGGCGTATTGGGCATGTTCAAAAGTAAAACCTGCTTTTGCTGTTATCGTAGATGTTACTTACGCAACAGATTATCCTGGTGCATATACGTGTGATATGGATGTTAAATTGGAACATGGTGGAGTATTATGCTTAAGTTCAATAATTCACCCTAAACTTAACAAATTATTTGAAGGTGTTGCTCAAAAATTGAACTATAATTTACAATATGAGGCTGCTCCTAGAGGAACTGGAACAGACGGGGATGAAATTATTAAAACAGCAGGAGGAACTCCGGTAGTATTATTATCTATTCCTTTAAGAAATATGCATTCTCCTGTAGAAATGATTTCCTTAAAAGATGTAAATGAAATTATTGAATTAATTGCTAATGTTCTTGTAAAAATAGAAAATGGCTTTGATTTGTCTTTATTTTAACTATGGAATATACACGATTATTAATTAAATTCACACGTCCAATCATGCGTGAACTTTTTGAAAATTCATTGAGAAATGTTCTTGAAGTTGAAATGGATATTGAATGGAATAAAGATGCTGAATGTGCTCGCTTAGAACTATATAATTATGAGAGTAGTATTCAAAGTTTGCAAACTTTAGTAATGACTTTAGGGACTGATTTTAATACTTCGATAATTATTTTTAATGTACCATTTTTTGATGATTTTATGTATTATTTATTTAATAGAATTAAGACTCCCGGTGTATATAATGCTTATGGTGTTTTACTTCAAATGTTAATAAATCAGGAAATAAACAAAAAAGAGGTTCCTAATTATTTAAGTAAGGTTTCTAAAGAAACATTGGATATGATTCAAGTATATATTGCAACAGGACTTAATGGGAAATTAACAGCAGAATTATTATATATTCATCGTAATACATTGATTTACCGAATAAATCAATTCATTGAAAAAACTAATATTGATATTAGACAAATCTTTAATGCTAATTTTGTTTATTTATTGTTAAATATTTAAAAAACAAAATATGTGCAGTGTGCACATATTAATGTAAGCGGTTTTATATTATAATTATTTCATAAAAATGGAGGAAATAAAAATGGCAAATTTAAAATTAGTTGGTGTAGATAAAATTTATGATAATGGTGTTCAAGCAGTTTTTAATTTTAATATTGATATTGAAGATAAGGAATTTATAGTATTCGTTGGACCTTCAGGATGTGGTAAGTCTACTACTTTGAGAATGATTGCTGGTCTTGAAGAAATTTCTGCCGGTGAATTTTATATCGATGATGTATTAATGAATGATGTACCGCCAAAAGATAGAGATATCGCAATGGTTTTCCAATCATATGCATTATATCCTCATATGTCAGTTTATGAAAATATGGCATTCTCTTTAAAACTAAAGAAAACTCCTCGTGAAGAAATTGAAAGAAGAGTTAGAGAAGCTGCTGAAATTTTAGGATTAGAAAATTACTTAGATCGTAAACCTAAAGCCTTATCTGGTGGTCAAAGACAACGTGTTGCTTTAGGAAGAGCGATTGTTCGTCATCCTAAAGTATTCTTAATGGACGAACCTTTATCAAACTTAGATGCTAAACTTCGTGTTCAAATGAGATCACAAATCATTAAAATCCATGAAAGAGTTGGTGCTACTACAATTTATGTAACACACGATCAAACTGAAGCTATGACAATGGCTAGTAGAATTGTTGTTATGAAAGATGGATATATCCAACAAATTGGTGCTCCAAAAGATTTATATAATCACCCTGCAAATATGTTTGTTGCTGGCTTTATTGGTTCTCCTGCTATGAACTTCTTAAGAGGTCATGTAGAAAACAAACTTGGAGATTTCCGTTTAGCTGGTGATGGTAATGCAGATATTCATTTAAATGATGAAATTTTAGGAAAACTAAAAGGTAGTGCTGAAGATTTAGTTTTAGGTATTCGTCCAGAACACTTAGACTTTGTTGAAAAAGGAACAACAACAGATAAACCTACATTAACATTTGAAGCAGATGTTGTTGAATTATTAGGTGATGTTTTAAATATTCATGGAACAATAAATGGACAAAACATCATTTTAAAGACAAGTTCACAATACGATGTTAGAATGCATGATATAGTCACTGTAGCAGTAAATCTTGATAAAGTTCACTTCTTTGATTCAGAAACTCAAAAAGTAGTTGAAGGATTCTAATTATAAATAAAAAAATGAAGAAATAAACCTTCTTCATTTTTTTATTTATATTGTTTTTAATGACATATATTGAAAAGCAAAAAATATGTTGAAAAAATTTTTTTTCCTTTATTTTGTAGTTTATTTATCACTGTTTGAACAAATCCAACCAATAAAAACTTATTAAATTTAGAGTTTAAATCTTATTCTCTTTCTAATGAAAATAATGTATATAAAGATTTTTCTTATGATATTAGCTATATTGATTCAGCTGATAAATTAATTATAGCAATAGATAAATCTTTTAAATTTTTTGAAGAAGATTTGAACAACTCTAAAATACTAATGATAAAAATAGATAAAAGAAGTGTCACGGATACTTTGTCTTTCACTAAAGTATGAAATCTTGAATCAACGCTTTTTATTGAAACTACTTATGAAAAAGTGTATTGGCATGTTCATATGTGTGGTATTGAATATTCATTTATAAAAGATTACTAATAATCTTGATTTGAAATAATTTGACATGATAATAAATTATAAAATTCAGAAAAATAATTTAGAAGAGTTTGAATATAGTAAAGTAAAACTTAACTTTTCATTATTTTGTGAAAATGGAATTGTATAAAAAGAGACTTATCCAGTGTATACTGGAATGTCTTTTTTATTATATGTAAATAAATATTTATTTATTCTTTTTTAAATATTATAATAATTATGGGTGATTTATATGGAAAAAAATGATAGTTATTTGCCTGATTATGATTATCTATTTAAGAAGAATACTAAAAAGAAATCTAATTTTATAATTAAAGCCTTAAAAAGAAATGTTAAACCGATAATTTTATCTTTATTAATATACATCATTAAAGCAGCTCCTGTATATGTTATTCCTTTATTAACGGCAGATATTATTAATGTAGTAACAAATCAATCAGCTAATGCTTTAACTAGAATTATAATTGATGCGATTGTAATTTTTTTGTTGCTATTAGAAAATATCCCGATGAATGCTCTTTATCATAAAATAAGCGATAATATATTAAGAAAAACTGGTGCTGGTATTCGTTCTAGTGTTGTGCGAAAACTGCAACAATTATCTATTTCTTATCATAAAGAAATAGAGTCTGGTAAAATGCAAACGAAGTTTATTAAAGATATTGATAGTAGTGAAGTATTGTTGAATACAATAATTAAACATATAATTCCTGCTTTTATAAACTTGATTATTGCTATTTGTATAGCAATAGCTAAAAGTGGCATAGTTACTTTATTTTTTATTGTGGTCATACCATTTAATGTACTTCTAACTCAAATGTTTCGTAAGAAAATCAGAACTAATAATCGATCTTATCGTAGAGAAATGGAAAATATATCTTCACAAATGACGGTTATGCTAGAAATGATACCCGTTACTAAAGCTCATGGCCTTGAAGAACAAGAAATAAAAAATATGAATGAAGAAATTTTTGAATTAAAAAATAAAGCACTAAAAGTTGATAGAACTAATGCTTTTTTTAATTCATTTGCGTGGTGTTTATCTAATTTTTTAAGTTGCAGTTGTTTGATATTTACTGCAATCCTTTGTTTAACTGGCAAATTTGGTATAGAAGTTGGAGATGTTGTTTTATATCAATCATTATTTTCACAAATTAATGGAAATATTCAAGGTATTATTAATATGATTCCTCAAATAACTCAAGGAAGCGAGTCATTATCTTCAATTAATGAAATAATGAATGCAAATGATGTAGAAGATAATGAAAATAAGGAAATCTTAAAGAAGATCGATGGTGATATTGAATTTAGAAATGTTTATTACAATTATCCTAATAATAATGAATGTATTATTAAGAACTTTAATTTATCAGTAAAAAAAGGTGAATGTATTGCTTTAGTTGGTAAAAGTGGTAGTGGTAAAACAACTATAATTAATATGATTATTGGATTTTTATTAGCAAATCAAGGAGAAATATTTATTGATGGAAAATCATTAAAAGAAATAAATCTTAGTGAATATCGTCATTTTATTTCTGTTGTTCCACAAAACGCCATACTTTTTCCAGGAACAATTAGAGAAAATATTACTTATGGTTTAACTAATTATGATGAAGAGACATTAGCAAAAGTTATTGAACAAGCAAATTTAAAGGAATTTATTGATTCATTACCTAATGGTCTAGATTATTCTTTAAAAGAACATGCTAATAATTTAAGCGGAGGTCAAAAACAAAGAATTACGATTGCGAGAGCTTTAATTAGAAATCCATCTATTTTGATATTTGATGAGGCAACAAGTGCATTAGATAGTATTTCTGAATATAAAGTACAAGAAGCAATTTCAAAATCAATTCAAGGTAGAACAACTTTTATTGTTGCACATAGATTATCTACAATTAGAAATGCAGATAGAATTATTGTAATGGATGATGGCTTAATTGTAGAAAATGGCACATATGATGAATTAATGAATAAAAAAGGCTACTTTTATGAATTGAAAGAATTAAATGATTTAACATTTAAAAAAGTAAATGAATAAATAAAACGATATACTCAAATAATTACTGAGTATATCGTTTTATTAATCTCCATAATCTGAACCACGACTTATATCATTTATTCTGATTTTGCATAAATCGATTATATCACGGAAATCTAGATAAATAGCGTTTTCTAAGTTTGTAGTAATAACATTATCGTTTTCTTCATCGTGATCTCCTACAAATACAACAAGATGATTATTTACAACAATTTCTTTCATTTTATCTAATATTTGTTGAGTATAAGGCTCTTGGTAATGAAGTGCTGCAAAATTATCTAGTTTAACTTTAAAAATTGGTTCGATATAGTATCGATATCCAGCACCTTCATAGCAAATTGAAAATGGGTTGCTGGTATCTTTTGTTTTCTTTACTGGTAAATTAAAATCAAAGTCCATATATAGTATCTCCTTATAGCAAAACAATTATAGCATATTATATATTATTTTGCTATAATTGAGTAAGTAAATGGGTGGTGTTAGTTATGACTTTTTTGGAATTGTATGAAGCTGAAAAAGAAAAAGAATATTTCAAAAAATTAGCAGTTTTTGTTAATAACGAGTATAAAAATTATACTATATATCCTAAAAAAGATGAAATATTTTTTGCATTAAAAGCATGTGAATTAGATAAAATTAAGGTTGTTATATTAGGGCAAGATCCTTATCATAATGAAAATCAAGCACATGGTATGTGTTTTTCAGTTCCTGTTTCGCAAAAAGAAATCCCACCTTCTCTTCAAAATATTTATAAAGAAGTTCAAAGTGATTTAGGATGTTATATCCCTAATAATGGATATTTAAAAAAATGGGCAGATCAAGGTGTTTTATTGTTGAATACTGTTCTTACTGTTAGAGCACATCAAGCAAATTCTCATGCTAATAGAGGATGGGAAATATTTACTGATAGAATAATTGAAGAATTGGATAAATCTAATCAACCTTTAGTTTTTTTGCTATGGGGAAGTCCTGCTCAAAGAAAAAAGATTTTGTTGCATAATCCTAATCATTTGGTATTAACTGCTCCACATCCAAGTCCCTTATCTGCTTATCGTGGATTTTTTGGATGCAAGCATTTTAGTAAAACAAATTCTTATTTAGTTAGTAATGGATTAACACCGATAGATTGGCAAATTGAAAATATATAACTTATTTTAATGAAAAATATAAGAAAGAATTTTATATAGATTTTTTATTTATGTGGTGTTATAATGAACAAGGAAGTAAATAATGTCTATTGAACATAATTTATTTAGCTTTAGGAAAAGGAGGTATAGCGATGAGCAAGAAAATAAGAAAAGCTGTTATTCCTGCCGCAGGGTATGGAACAAGATTTTTACCTATTACAAAAGCGTTAGCTAAAGAAATGTTACCAATCGTTGATACCCCTGCGATTCAATATATTGTTGAAGAAGCAATCCAAAGTGGTATTGAAGAATTTATAGTAATAGTAAGTGCTAATAAAAATTCTATTATGGATTACTTTGATAGAAATTTAGAATTAGAAACAATTTTAAAAGAAAAAGGTAAAAATAAAGAATTAGATTTAATTACAGATTTACCATCTAAAGTAAATATTCATTTTATACGTCAAAAAGAGTTATTGGGATTAGGACATGCAGTATTGTGTGCTAAAACTTTTATTGGAGATGAACCATTTGCTGTGCTTTTAGGTGATGATGTATATGTTGGAGACCCTAAACCTACACTTAAACAAATGATAGATGCATATAATGAAGTTGGCTCATCAATTGTTGGTACAATTGAAGTACCATTAGAAGCCACAAAACAATATGGCATTTGTGATTTAGAAAATAGTCAAGATGACAAAATTGTGCAAAAGATAAAGAGTGTTGTAGAGAAACCACAAGATAATCCACCTTCTAGATTAGCAATTGGGGGGAGATATATTTTATCTCCAAAAATCTTTGAATTGTTAGAACATCAACCTCGTGGAGTTGGAAATGAGATTCAGTTAACTGATTCTATTAAAAGATTGATGGAAACAGAAGATGTATATTCTTGTAAATTAACTGGCAAAAGATATGATATAGGCTCAAAAATTGGATTCATAGAAGCAACCATTGATTTTGCACTAAAAAGACCTGATTTAAAAGATCAAGTTATTGATTTACTTAAGAATAAAGAAATTGAATAAAAATTTAGATGGAATGAGTTTATCATTCCATTTTATTTTCTAAGGTATAAATTTTTATAATGCTTTATAAATAAAATGATATAAGATTAATAATTCAACTAAGATATACTTTTTTAATATATTTTTAGAGAATATAATTTGTTTGTGTTAAATAAAAAAGGAGGAAAATTTTATGGCATTTATAGAAGTAAAAAATTTATCAAAAGTTTTTAAAAAGCCAATTCGTGGAGAAGGGCTTAAAGCAATGATAAAGACTTTATTTTCAAGAAAATACGAAAAAATAGTAGCAGTAGAAAATATCTCTTTTTCAATTAATGAAGGAGAAATAGTGGGATATATTGGTGCTAATGGAGCTGGAAAGAGTACTACTATTAAAATGATGTGTGGTATTTTGCATCCGACAAGTGGAGAAGTATTAATTGATAATAAGGGCTTTGATAAATATCGAAAAGAAATCAATAAAGAAATTGGCGTAGTTTTTGGCCAAAAAACACAATTATGGTGGGATATCCCTTTAATTGAAACATATAAGATATTAAAAAGTATTTATGAAGTAAGTGATGAAGATTATAACGAAAGATTTAATTATTTATGTGATTTGTTAGATTTAAAATCATTTTTAAATCAAAATGTTCGTCAACTTTCTTTAGGACAAAGAATGAGAGCAGATTTTGCCGCTGCTTTAATTCATTCACCTAAATTAGTATATTTAGATGAACCTACTATTGGACTTGATGTTTTAGTTAAAGATAAAATTCGTAAAGCAATAAAAGAATTAAACAAAAAATACAATACAACAGTTATATTAACAACACATGATATGAAAGATATTGAAGAATTATGTAATAGAATTATTATTATTGATAAAGGAAATATTTTATATGATGGATCTTTGCATGATATTAAGTATAAATTTGGCAATACAAAGACAGTTTATATACCATTAAATTCTAATATTGATGAAGATATGTTAAAGAAAAAGTTCAATGAAATAACTTTAGAAAAGAACGATGAAAACATTATATTAAAGTTCTCTTTAAATAATATAGATTTAGATGAATTATTACTACATTTAATAAATGAATACCATATAAAAGATTTTAAGATAGAGGATATCTCAATTGAAGATATTACTAAAAAATTATATGAAAAGAGTAATTAGAAAATTAAAACAATATTTGCCTTTTTCAAGGGCAGGTATGCAATCTTTATTAATATATAAAGCACAAAATTTTATGTGGTTAATTATTTCATTTGTTGAATTGTTTTTTGTAGTATTCTTATATCAAGCAATTTATAAAAGTTCTGAAAATGGAATGGATTCTGTAATTAATGGATTTACATTTTATGAGATGGTATTGTATATGATTACATCATTTGTTTTTTCATTTATTGTTTCATCTAGTGAGACAAGTTGGAACATTTTTACAGATGTTCAAGAAGGTACAATTGCCAACACATTGACAAAGCCTGTTTCGTATAGATTAAGACATCTATTTACTTATTTTGGGGCTATTGTAATTGGATATGCTATTATGGTTATTCCAATTTTAACAATCGTATATGGATGTTTTATTGGTTTTGGTTTGATAAAAATTGAAGTTACTAGATTTATTATAAATATATTATTGTTTTTACTATTTTCAATAGTTGCATGTTTAATTAATGATGCATTATGTTATTTTGTGGGATTATTAACGTTTTTTACTGAACATATGTTTGGTTTAAATATGTTTAAAAGTGCAATTCAATCTTTTTTGAGTGGAACAATGATTCCGTTATCATATATGGGGACATTTGGCGTATTTTGTTCTTATACGCCTTTTGCCTTCATGAATTCTACTCCAGTTCTTACGCTAATTGGTAAGATTGAATTAAGTAGTGCACTATTATATCTTGGAATAGGCATTATTTGGTTACTATTTATGGAGCTGATTAATCATTTATTCTTTAAATATTGTATAAAAAAAGTGAGTGTGCAAGGAGGTTAGTTATGAGATATATTCGTTTATATTTGATATATGCTAAAAGGTCATTAATGGCTAAACTTATTTATAAAGCAAATGTATTCATAGGAATAGTTGCCTTCTTATTTACAGAAATATCATCATTACTTACTTTATATTTGTTAATTAATGTTGTTCCATCACTTGATGGATATACAAAATATGAAATAGGGATGTTATTTGCTTTGACCAATATGGCTATAGGTATAGACCATTTACTTACAGATAGACTATGGACTGTTGCCTATTGGGAAGTAAGAGGTGGAAAGATGGATCATTTATTTCTACGGCCATTGCCGGTTTTATTTCAGGTTTTAGCATCCGAGATTCAATTAGAAGCTTTGGGAGAATTAATTGTAGCTATAGCATTAATGTTTATTTGTGGTAATTATGTATCATTTAATTTAAATTTCAGCAATATTTTATTGATTATTGTGGGTGTATTATGTGCAAGTGTTATTATTTCAGCGTTTAAAATATTGATTACTTCTTTTGCCTTTGTTTTTAAAAGAAGTGGGCCTTTATTGCAATTTGTTTATAATTTTACAACCTATTCAAAATATCCAATGAAAATATATCCTAAAGCAATTCAATTTATATTGATGTTTATTATTCCTTTAGGAGTTTGCATTTTCTTGCCATTTGATAATTTATTTAATCATAATTATAATCCGTATTTGTTATGTGTATACATATTAATTATCACACTAATCTTTGCTTTTGTTTCAGGTATAGTATGGAATAAATGTTCAAAGAAATATGAAAGTACCGGATCATAAAATAAAAGCGATAGGAGATATAAATTCTTCTATCGCTTTCTTGTTTATATGTAATTGATGTTTAGATGTCTAATTTCAAATCTGCTTTTGTATATAGTTTTAAGACATCACAGCAAATGTAGTCAAATAATAAGGTTAGGATTACTGAACCAATTAATTGAATTCCAAATATTGAAATATATGCCATAGGGTTATTATAACCCATTTGTTCAAATACTGATAATTGTCCTACTAGACCGCAACTTCCCATTCCAGCCCCACTGCTTGTTGATTGAGTGTTAAATAAACAAACTCCAATAGGACCTAAGATTAGACTTGATAAAATTGTAGGTAACCATATGGCAGGCTTTTTGATAATATTAGGCCAATATAACATTGAAGTGCCAATTCCTACACTTATAGACTTTCCGATATTATTTTTTGCTTTAAATGATTGAACGGCAAATCCAATCATTTGTGCGCTACATCCAATTAATGCCGCACCTGCAGCTAATGGAGTATTTCCAATATTAATTGCAACACATACTGCCACACTTGATATTGGCATTGTAAGAACCATTCCCATAATTGCAGCGATAATCATTGACATCAAACCTGGCATTAGTGGCATAGCTATTTCGATAATTCTTTGAATACCATATATTATATAGTAACTAGGATAGATAAGAATAAATCCAAGAATTGTTCCAATAGTAATGTATAAAAATGGGACTAATAAGATATCGATAGGCGTTTTCTTTTTTAGGAAAGAATTAATTATTATTATCGTAAAAATAATAACTAAATATATAAGTAGTGGATTCTTACTACCATTAGTGCTTGAAAAAATAGGGATTGGCTTATTATATGCTTTTAAGTTAATTGCACTTGTTATTCCTCCTAAAGAAGCACATGAAATTAATTCTAATAATGTAATATCTTTTTTGGTCGATACAGCTACACCAATAGCAATTCCAGTTCCCATAAGACTAATAATTACATTAGCAATATCAATACCAATTTGAAATCCATTGCCAAGACTAAATAGCTGTTTTAATATTGTCCCGATAATTAATGTGGCAAATAAGCCAGTGGCCATTCCACTAGAAGTTTTACTAATAAAATTTAATATTTTCTTCATTTGATTCACCTATACTTTATTCTTGTGTAAATGGTAGTTTGTAATTAAAAATACTAAGCGCCATTTACTATATTTATAAACATTAGAGTTTATTTATAATAGATATTCAATTATCTATCTCTTTAAAAATACACCTTAAATGTGACTTTGTAAATAAAAAAATATTAATATATGCTATAATATAATAAATTGCACCCATAGTATAATAAACATTGTATTATTATGTGTAAGACTTTTCTAAGTTAGGGATGAGATTATGAATCTTGAAAAGATGTTAGTGGACGCACTAAAATCAAAAGATAGAATAATAATCGAAGAGGCATTTAAAATGATATATGACTCTTATTTTAAACTTGTCTATTTTTGCATTGCTAATATTATTGATTCTAAAGAAGATGCAGAAGAATTAACTAATGATGTTTTTTTAAAATTTTTTAATCATCTAGATAATATTAATATAAATGGTAGTATTAAGTATTATTTAACTACAAGTGCTAAAAATACTGCTTTAAATTTTTATAAAAAACAAAAAAGAATTGTAGTATGTGATTCATTTGATAATTTTGGTGTTAATAATAATTATCAAGGCAATGAAATTATAGACAAAATAAAAGAAAATCTAACTATAGAAGAATCTAGTCTTATAATAGATCATGTCTTAACAGGAAAAAGTTTAAAAGAATTAGCGATAGAGAGCAATTCTAATATTAATACCACTAAAAGTAAATATCGAAGAGCTGTTCTTAAACTTAGAAATGTTTTAGGAGGTGCTAAACATGAATAAGAGAAAAATTGAAAAAGAAATAAAAAATAATTTAAATATTTCAAATAATTTTGAGAAGATAAAAAATAAAATAGATTTTGATAAATATACTGAAAAAGTGAAAGATGCTCAAATTAATTTTGAAAACAAATGGTGGAAATTAGCGATTATTAGTTGTTTTACTTTAATAATTATTTCATTTTATTTAGGAGAATTATCTCCACAATTAAATATGACTAAGCCCAGCACTGGAGAAAACAATTCTTTTAATAATTCAAGTCAATTTATTTCTAAAGTTGAAAGCGGAACAAGTGAATATGTATCAACAATTATAACAAGTGCTTCAGCACCAAATGATGATACAGATTTTAAACAGTCGGGAGCAGGAATGATAAATAATTATACAGAAGAAAATGGGTATTTTGAATATAATAATATTGGGTACCAATCATATGCTCTAATTGATGTTAATAAGGAATATAATATTAATGAAACAATCGAAGTAATTATTTATCTTGGAACAAGTAAAACTGATGTTGAATCATTTGCTACTTCAATCATTATGAGCGATTATTCGAGTGAGTGCGAAAAGATAGTATTGGAAGATATAAGCGAATTTAGTTATTTAAATTACCCTTTAGATGAACAAGAAGATAATGGTATAAAATATACATATATTAAGAAAAATGTATTAGTAAAAATAGATTTATCATTACTTTCTTGCAATGAAGGAATAGTATATATTGGATTAAATAAAGATGATAATTTAAATTATCAAGAGCATGGCGTTTTAGGAAGTGAATATCATTATCAAAAAACAGAAGAAAAGATTAAATTTTCTAAAGAAATAAACTAATATAATTTTATAAGATTAGAAATAGTATATTAAAAATAGATGGATTAATTTCTCACTATTTTTGTTGCTTGTTTTACTTTTTTTTCTTATAATTTATTTATGAATTGTAAAGGAGAGATTTCAATGATATATGATTTTGAATATTGCAATCCTACTAAAATATATTTTGGTAAAAATTCTTTAGATAGTTTAGAAAAAGAATTAAAAAATTATGGTAAAAACATCCTTTTAGTATATGGTGGTGGATCCATTAAAAAGTTTGGATTATATGATAAAGTAATAGATATTTTAAAAAAATGCGATAAAAATATTTTTGAATGTTTTGGGGTTATGCCTAATCCAACATTAAAGAAAATGTTAGAGGGGGCTAAGATTGCCAAAGATAATCAAATAGATTTAATTTTAGCAATAGGTGGCGGTTCTGTAATTGATTGTGCAAAAGGTATTTCCGTTTCAGCGTATGCCGAAAATCCTTTTGTCCGTTATTGGCTAAATCAAGAAAAGGTTACTAATAAAATTATACCTGTAGGCACTATCTTAACTATGGTTGGTACTGCTTCTGAAATGAATGGTGGCTCTGTTATTACTGATGAGGAAAATAAAAGAAAAAAGGGTCGTGTATTCTCGTATGAAGTAAATCCGAAATTTTCAATTTTAAATCCTGAATTAACATATACTGTTCCTAAATATCAAATGTTAAGTGGCATTTTTGATATTATGTCACATTTAATGGAACAATATTTTTCTGGTGAAGATGATAATACATCTGATTATTTAATTGAAGCATTATTAAAGTCGGTGATTCATAGTACATATATAGCTCTTGAAAGACCTCACGACTATGAAGCAAGATCAAATATTATGTGGAGTTCTACAATGGCTTTAAATAAAATTGTAGGCTGCTCGAAACAGCAAGATTGGCAAGTTCATAGTATTGAGCATCAATTGGGAGCATATACTGATTGTGCTCATGGAATGGGACTTGCGGTTATTTCGATCCCATACTATAAGCATATTTATAAATATGGTATGAAAAAATTTATTCGCTTTGCAAAAGAAGTATGGAATGTTGATGCTAATGGTAAAGATGACAATCAGATTGCTTTAGAAGGAATCGAGGCATTGGAAAAATTTATTAAAGAAACAGGAATGGCAACTACTTTAAAAGAATTGGGAACTACAAAAGAAATGCTTCCATTTATTGCTAATTCCTCTGATATTGATGGATATTATAAAAAATTAACTCATAAAGAAATATTAGATATATTAGAAGAATGCTATGAATAAATAATTATGTGAGTATTTCACATAATTTTGTCCTTGTAGCTCACTTGGAAAGAGCGATGGTTTCCGAAGCCATAGGTAGTGTGTTCGAATCACATCAAGGACACCATTTTAGTTGATTAATCTTGATACAGTAAATGTATAGAGATTTTTTTGTTCTTAAACTGTGGTGCTAAATTGTAACAAAATTGCTATACTTTGCTCCTTTACTTTGTTAGATTTTTAGAAGTTTAAAGACTTATTTGTGAAGTTAACAAAAAATTAAAAAAAAATATACAAATTTTGAAAAATTATAGTGAAACATAATAGGAGGAAACTATGCACCAAATCATATTTATAGATGGATTTAGTGGGATTGGTAAAACTACACTTGCAAAGAAATTACATGAGCATTATAAAGGGGTTTATATAGAACAATATATGATACCTGATTTTATAACAAAAGATGGTAAAACAGAAATCACTGGTCGTGAAGAAGATGAAACATTGTATCATTTAATGGTTGCAAATATTAAAGAATTTGCCAAATTAGACTATAAAAATATTATAGCTTTAGATTTTAATGAAATTAGATTTAGAGATATACCTGTTGATTTTAAAGGTTATGACTATTTAATATTACATCTAGTTTGCAATAATAAGGAACAAAACTTAGAACAAATGAAAAATAGAGGCAAAGGACTTATTGATTTAGAAATGCTTGAAGAAGAATATTTAAGACGAGAAAAATATCCAAGGCCACTTTTGCCAAATGAAATAATAATTGATGTTACAGACAAATCGCCAGATGAAGTATTTAATCTTGCAGTAAATAAAATTGATAATACAAAATCATTATTAGATTATAAATATACTATGCCAGACAAAAGATGTTTCGGCACTTGGGTCCAAGCAGATAAAATTATACTATAGAAGTATTCAGGAAAATCTATCTAAAAATAAAAAAATGAACACTCAAAAAAGACTTTTGAGTGTTGCAAGATATAAGAAAATCAAACCTTATAAAATCTAATGGGGTTAAAAAGCAATCATTTTATTATAATGATTGCTTTTTTTCTATGGCGTTAATTAATGTTTGTATATAATTATTATTAAACTAAGCTATTGCATTTATAATAACGACACCAAAAAAGTGAAAATTATTGAAAAAAGTACAAAAAATTATACTTTAGATGCTTTAAAAGATAGACAAAGAGAGATAAATAAGTAAAATAAAAGAAAAGATTGGAGTGGTA
>CAZYEI010000017.1:0-26637 GCA_964646425.1 uncultured Eubacteriales bacterium
ACAATAGAAAATGTTATTCCAAATAATATAAGTGATTTAATAAAAAACACTAACATTAAACATATATATTGCAATGGTAATAAAGCATACTATTTATTTATAAAATATAATAAAAATATTGCAATCCCTGTATCTCAAATGCCTTCAACAAGTCCTGCTAATGCTAAAATGAGTTTCAATGATTTAATATCTAAATGGCAAGAAATCAAGAATATTTGATATTTAATATGATTTATAGTAGAATAAATATAAATAAGAGCACATAAGGAGGAACTAATATGCCAACACTTAAATGTCTTGAAAATTTCGAAAAAAGCCCTTCAAATATATATAGTGACGAAGAAATGCAAAGATTAAATATTGCTGTACTTGAAGAAAGAGGCGTAACTGTAAACGACATTGCTTTACTTGCTTTTGGAGCACAAAGCAAATATCTAGATTCCTTAACAGTGGAAGAATGTCGTGAATCTGTCTTAGAAATTTTAAGAAAAAGAGATCAATTCCATGCAATAATGTTAGCAGTTAATGTTGATATGCTGGCAGAAGAAGGTGCTTTAATGGAGCCATTACAAAGTATTGTAAAAGATGACTTAGGTTTATTTGGTATAGATGAAGCAATCGCTATTTCTATCGCCGGTAACTATGGTACAATTGGAGTCACTAATTTTGGTAATTTAGATGTAAATAAACCAGGCAAAATATCAATTTTACAAAATTCTAAAAATCATGTTCATTGTTTTTTAGATGATGTTGTTGGTGCTATCGCTGCTGTTGCAGCGATTCGTATCGCTCAAAAGCACGCAATCTATAAAGCAACTGGTCAAATTCCCTTATTATAAGTAAAAAATGTTAAGATTATTTAAAATCTTAACATTTTTTATATTTTTACATATGGACGATTTTTTATTTCATGGCAATGACGACAACGCGGTTCATATGATTCGCTAGCGCCAACCAACACAACTGGGTCATTATAAGAAGCTGGATTTCCATTGATGATTCTTTGCGTTCTAGTAGCAGGAGCACCACATACAACACATACAGCACTTAATTTTGTAATAAATTCAGCACGAATTAACAAATCAGACATACAGCCAAACGCTTCACCCTTAAAATCTCTATCTAAACCTGCAAGAATAACTCTTTTTCCCATGTCTGCCAGTTGGTCAGCAATCAAAACGATATCTTTTTCTAAAAATTGAACTTCATCAACTGCAATTACATCTTCATTTCCGTCTAAATATCTTAAGATATCTTTAGCATTATCAATACATATGCATTCAACTCGATATCCGGAATGAGAAGCAATTTCTGTTTTACTATAACGATTATCGATTCGAGGTTTAAAAACTTTAATATTTTTCTTTCCATACTGTAAAGTTTTTATGCGTCTAATTAATTCTTCTGTTTTACCCGCAAACATACAACCACAAATAACTTCAATCCAACCTTCTTTATATTGATAATACATTCTCGATTCCCCATTTCATAGCACATTTAAAATTATAACAAATTTCATTTTTTTGTAAATAAATAAAGAGTATAATATATAAAGAAAATGTTTTTTCTAGAAATACTAATTTTCGGAGGATGAATTAAATGATCATAGAAAAGTTAAAAAAAATAGGAATTTATTTTTTTATAATAGTTCTAAGCATATTACCATGTTATGCATTATTTACAAATGAAAATTTCATTTCCACAGGTCATGATAATGTATTTCATTTTTCTCAAATACAAGATTTATATATTTCTTTTAAAAACAATCCTTTTTCTACCTTAATATCACCAACACTCAATCACGGTATAGGTATTGGAACAAGATTAATGTATGGATCATTTTCTCACTATCTAGTAGTTATATTAGGTTTTATAATTATCCCCTTTGGCGGTGATTTAATGTTAGCCTATAAGCTAGTTATTTTAATATTTTATTTTATATCTAATATTTTTATATATAAGCTTGCTTATTATATATCAAAAGATACTTCTCTTTCATTATTAAGTTTAGTTATTTTTTCCTTATTTCCTTATCGCTTTAGTAATATTTATATTAGAAATGCTTTTGCAGAAACAATTGTAATTTCAATGCTTCCTATTGTATTCTATAGCCTTGTAAAATGGTTAAAAGAAGAATATTCTTTATCTTCATATATTTTATTTAGTATAAGCATGATAGCAATTATTCATACTCATAATATTTATACATTATTTACTTTTATATTCATCTTGATTTTTCTTGGTATCAATTATAAAAAGGTATGTGCTTGTCTAAAAAATAGACTTCATCAAATTTCTATTATCTTAACTATTATAGCATGTCTTTTTATTTCTTCTCCTTTTATAATTTCACTTATAACGCAAGCGAATGTAGGAATATATCGTGTTTTCAACAATTCAGTTATGAACACTAACTTTGCAGGTATTTCTGCTTCTTATAACAGCGTTCTTTCCTACTTTATTTATTCATTTCAAACAAACTGGAAATTATATTCTTTAATTTCCTTAATATTCTTTCTTATTCCAATTATCTTATATTATTTATTTGATAACCACAAAAATAAAAAAGCCATTTTTCTAATAAGTTATGGAATATCAGGAATTCTCGCTTCACTTATTTTACAATCATTTTATGTTAGCTTAGGATTTATTTTAGCTATAATATTTTTGTGTTTCTTTACAAACGAAAAAAAGCAAAATAATGATAAGTTATTAAATAAATCTTTATTAATCTTATGTATTATCGCAGTTATTCTTTTATTTTTCCTTCCTATATGGTATATATTGCCTTCTTTATTTCACAAAATTCAATTTATTTGGCGGATGTGGGGATTTGTTTCTTTATTTGTTTCATTATATATTCCTTTAATTTTAAATAAATTTTTCCAAAATAGAAAACGCTATTTTTCATACACAGTATCTATAGGAGTTGGCTTATTAGTTATTTTGGCATATCCCATCTCAATTGATGATACTTATTTTGATTCATATAATACTATTAATGAAGAAATAATTAAGAATCCAAATGCATCAGGATGGCAATTAGAATATTTCCCCGAAATATTTTTCGATAGTCAATATCAATCAGATTCTAGCTTATTTAACGAGATTAAAGCAAGCATCTTTTCCGAAGAAGAAATTTCTTTTTCACCATACATTTACCATGGAAATAGTATGATAAGTAATTATAACAACAATAAAATTCCAAATATTTCGTTCGATATATCAGTAGAAAATGAGTCAATAGTCCAATTACCTTTGATTTACTATAAAGGCTATAAAATAACGCTTACTACCGATAATGAAATTAAAATAATTGATAACTATGAAAAAGATGGATTAGTAACATTTAACATTAATCAAAGTGGGACAATTAAAGTTAAATATGTTGGTACAACTTTATATCAAATTGCTACATACACACAAATTGCTACTGTCATTGGCTTATTAGTTTTCGGCAGTTATTATCTGTATCAAAAGAATAATTGCAAAAAAAAAGATAAAACTGTACAATAGTATAGAGAAAGAAGTGATATTATGAAAGAATTAATGTCTATTGTTGTTCCTTGCTATAATGAAGAAGAAGTTATTGAAAAGTATTATGAAACAACTACCCCCATTTTAAATAGTCTCGATATAGATTATGAAATAATTTTTGTTGATGATGGTTCTAAGGATAAATCTGCTAAAATCATGAAAAAATTAGCTAATAACGATACTCATATCAAATATATTATTTTATCTCGGAACTTCGGTAAAGAAGGAGCAATGTATGCTGGGTTGTGTCATAGTGCTGGTGACTATGTTGCAATAATGGATGTTGATCTTCAAGATCCTCCTTCACTATTACCTGAAATGTTAAACACCTTAAGAAATGAAGAATATGAATGTGTGGGTACCAGAAGAGTAACCCGAAAAGGAGAGCCAAAAATTCGTTCATTTTTTGCTAGATCCTTCTATAAAATTATTAATAAAATGACAAAAACAGAGATTGTAGATGGTGCAAGAGATTATCGCTTAATGAAGAGATGTATGGTAGATTCTATTTTATCAATGAGTGAATATAATCGTTTTTCTAAAGGGATTTTCAGTTGGGTAGGATATCGTACTAAATGGTTAGAATATGAAAATATTGAGCGAGTAGCAGGGGAAACTAAATGGAATTTTTGGAAGTTATTTAAATATTCAATTGAAGGGATTGTTGCTTTTACCACTGCTCCTTTAGCAATAGCTTCGATTGTTGGCATCGTATTTTGTCTTGGCGCATTTATCGGTATTTTAATTATCATTATTAGAGCGTTAATCGATTCAAGTTCAGCCGTTGCGGGATGGCCTTCACTTGTTTGCATTGTTCTTTTAGTCGGAGGTATTCAATTATTAACAATTGGAATTTTAGGACAATACCTATCTAAAACCTATCTAGAAACTAAAAAACGCCCTATTTACCTAACTAGAGAAACAAATACAAATAAATTCAAAAAAGACTAAAAAGTAAATTTCAATTGAAATTTACTTTTTTTATTATCATTGTTATAATAAAATCATAATAAGGAGGCAAACATATGTTACCTATTAAAGAAACTAGAAAAAAAGATAATCACACTTATTATTATTTGGCATGGACAATTGAAACTCCTGCTAATACCATTGTTATTTCCCATGGAATGGCAGAACATCCTGCGAGATATGAGCGTTTTGCTAATTATTTAAATGCTCAAGGTTATAATGTTTATGCAATTTTTCATGAAGGTCATGGAGAAGTAAACAAAAATAACCTTGGTCATTTTGAAAAAACCGGCTTTAATGATTGTGTATTTAACCTTGATGATTTAATTCTTAAAATCAAAGATAAATCTCAGAAAATAATCTTATTTGGTCACTCTATGGGGTCATTTATTGCTCAAGAATACTTATCTCAATTTAGCAGCCATATTGACGGCTGTATTCTTTGTGGTTCAAGTTCTCCTAATTTTACAATAAAAATTGCAGCATTAATTGCTAATATTTTATATTTATTGCCAAACAAAAATACGCCAAGTAATTTTATGAATAAATTGGGATTTGGCAGTTATAATAAGCAATTTTATCCTGCAAGAACTGATTTTGATTGGTTAAGTAGAGATGAACAAGAAGTTGATAAATATCTTAACGATCCTTATTGTGGATATATTTGCACTAGAGGATTCTTTAAATCTTTTATTAGTGCTTATTCAAAATTACACAAAAAGAAAAAATTAAAAAATATTAGAAAAAATATTCCTATCTTTATTATCGGTGGGACAAAAGATCCTGTAAGCAATAACGGAGAAGGCTTAAGAACTTTATTAGTTAGATATAAAGAAAACAAAATCGAAGATGTTACACTTAAGTTATACGAAGATTATCGCCATGAAATATTAAATGAAATCGAAAAAGAAATCGTATATTATGATATAAAAGATTGGTTGGATTCAAGGATTAATGAAAAAAACAAATAAGTTTGCTATTATTGTTTCATGGATATTGGTAATAGGTATTATTCTACTAATATTTTATTTTTCTTCTCAAAATGTTAAAGACTCAAATAATACGTCTGATAACTTTATCAGCAATACCATTGGTGGTATTAATAATGGTGAAGTCCTAGACAATTTAGAGAGCAAATATACTCACGATAATCTTTCTCAATTTATTCGTAATATGGCACATTTTTTTGAATATTCACTATTGGGACTTGCATTATTTAATGCATTATACTTAACGCTGGCTAAAAGAAAATATGTCCATTGGATTATTTCTTTAATAAGTGCTTTAGTTATTGCAATAATTGATGAGATACATCAAGGATTTGTGGGAAGAAATTCTAATGCATTAGACGTTTGTATTGATTTTTTAGGAGCCTTATTGGGAGCTTCATTATTATTTGTTTTATATCATTTAATTGAAAAACATAAAAATAAAAAAAAATTAAAATTCAATAAAATATAAAAAGCTATTTATTTTTATACTTTGGAAGTATCGTATCAATGTATAAATAAATAGCTTTTTTAATATATTAATTATATAATTTTCGCTTAATAACTAAGTTTTATTTATCATATCCCTGTGGATTATTTTTTTGCCAGTTCCAAGAATCTTTACACATATCATAAATATTTTTCTCTGCTTTCCAATTTAATTCTTTTAAAGCTTTTGAACAATCAGCATATATTTCATCTATATCTCCTGCTCTTCTTTCACTAATCTTATATGGTATTTTTAGATTATTAGCTTTTTCAAATGCAGAGATAACTTCTAACACACTGACACCTTTATTCATTCCAAGATTATATGTCTCTAAGCCACAGTTTTCTTTTAATTTATGAATACACGCTAGATGACCTTTAGCAAGATCTACTACATGGATATAATCCCTAACACAAGTTCCATCTGGAGTATTATAGTCATTTCCAAAAACACTTAATTCTTTTATTTTACCAACTGCTACTTGAGTAATAAATGGCATTAAGTTATTGGGAATTCCTCGAGGATCTTCACCTATCAAGCCACTTTCATGAGCTCCAATAGGATTAAAATATCTTAATAAAATAATATTAAATTGAGGATTGGCTTTTTGAAAATCTTTTAATATCTCCTCAATAAATAATTTTGTTCTTCCATATGGATTAATAGAACCTAGATTCTCTTCGCTCTCTTTAACTGGCATTGATTTTACTTTACCATATACTGTTGCACTAGAAGAAAATATTAAATTATGCACTTTATATTTATTCATTAATTCTAATAAATTCAGTGTGCCGGTAATATTATTTTGATAATAAGTTAATGGGAATTTCACAGATTCTGCTACTGCTTTTAATCCAGCAAAGTGAATTACCATTTCAATTTTCTCTTTTATAAATACTTTTTCTAAGTCACATTTATTGCATAAATCAATTTTATAAAACTTTGCACTTTTTCCTGTGATTAGTTTTATTCTGTTTAAAACCTCTTCCTTGCTATTAGATAAATTATCTAAAATAATTGGTTCATAGCCAGAATTTATTAATTCAACAATAGTATGACTACCTATATATCCTAAGCCACCAGTTACCAAAACCACCATATGTTTTCTCCTAGTATTATTCTGCATTTACTTCATCTTTTTGATATATCTTTTCTTTTACTTTTACTTCTATTTCATTAAACAAAGCATCATTTTGCATTAATGTTTTCTTGGCATTTTCACGACCTTGTCCCAATTTTTCGCCATTATATTCATACCAAGTACCTGATTTTTTGACAATATCAAATTTAGCAGCTAAGTCGATAATTTCATTTTCTTTACTGATTCCTTGACCATAAAACAAATCAACTGAACAAGTTTTAAAAGGTGGTGCAACTTTATTTTTAACAACTTTAATATTAACTGCATTACCAATTAAATCTGTTCCATTCTTAATAGCTTCTCCTCTACGAACTTCTAAGCGAACGCTAGAATAGAATTTCAAGGCTCTTCCTCCTGGTGTTGTTTCAGGATTACCATATACAATACCTACTTTTTCTCTAAGTTGGTTAATAAAAATAATTGAACAAGATGCTTTATTCAAACTTCCAGTAATTTTACGCAATGCTTTTGACATTAAACGAGCTTGCGTGCCCACTTGCGAATCTCCCATTTCTCCATCCAATTCTACTTGTGGTACTAAAGCAGCCACTGAATCTACAACAACCAAATCAATTACTTGACTTTTAACTAACATATCAGCAATTTCCAACGCTTGTTCGCCACTATCAGGTTGCGATAAAATCAATTCGTCAACATCTACCCCTAGTTTTTTAGCATATACTGGATCAATTGCATGTTCAGCATCTATAAAAGCTGCTCTTCCTCCTCTTTTTTGAGTTTCTGCAATAGCTGTTAAAGCAAAAGTTGTTTTACCACTTGATTCAGGGCCGTATATTTCAATCACTCGGCCTCTAGGATAGCCACCGACACCAAGAGCTACATCTAGCATTAATGAACCAGAAGGAATTACATCTACTGCAATATTAGTCCTTTCACCTAATTTCATTACTGCACCTTCTCCAAATTGTTTACGAATACTTTTTAATGTTTCATTCAATAAATCCTCTGGACTTTTATTTGTATTTTTTTCTATTGCCATAAAATCACTCCTCATTCTATAATTCCATTATTTTTCATTTTTCCCTAAAAATAATTCAAATAAATTTGCAAAAGCAGTTAAAACACATTGTTTTCTTATTTCATCTCGAGTCCCTTTAAAGTTATGCTCGTGAATGTAAATTTCTCCATTTATCATGTAACCAATATAAACTAAGCCTACAGGCTTATCTTCGCTAGCATTTGGACCTGCATTTCCACTAAAAGCAACAACAATATCACTAATAAAAACATTATATCCTTGTAGTAGCATTTCTTTTACACACTCTTTAGAAATTGCACCATAATTATCTAATGTTGTTTTTTTTACGCCAAGTACATTCTCTTTGATATCATTTGTATAGGTAACTAAACTTCCTTTATATACACTAGAAATTCCAGAAACTTCAGTTATTGTAGAAGCAAATAAACCTCCAGTTAAGCTTTCTATACTGCTTATTGAAATATTATTTTTAATTAAATAATTACATAAATCATTAATCACGTTCTTCTAACGCTCCTTCTAATACTGTTTTTCGATTTTTCCAAAAATAATCTACACCAGACATCAAAGAAACAATCGCACACACATAGCATAATACTTGGCCTATTATATAAAATACTTCTCCCCAAGCAAATAAATTATCAATAGTAGGAGCAAGTAAAACAATAGGTAAACAAATCATTTGACAAATAGTTTTTAATTTTCCCCAAATACTTGCGGCAATAACCACATTATGTTGGACCATTACCATTCTAATTGCATCAACAATTAAATCTCTCGCAACAATTATAATTGTAACAATTAAAGGAATAACCCCCCACGCTGTTAAAATTATAAATGTAGAATTAACCAATAATTTATCGGCAATCGGATCCATAAATTTTCCAAACGTAGTTACAATATTTCTCTTTCTAGCAATGTGGCCATCTAAAAAGTCTGTTACTGATGCAACAACAAACAAAACACAAATAGTTATTCTTAGCCATTCTAATTCAAAATTATTTATTAATACTTTATCCCAAGATATTAACGCAACTGCTACTAATATAATAACTGCAATCATTCTAAAAGTAGTTAAGATATTAGGTAAATTCATTTTTTTCTTTTTAGCCATTTTTATTCATCTCCATTTATCATTATAACATAATGATAAGTTATTTCATAATAAAAAAGCATATTTATATTCATTTTTTTAATAAAAAAAAATAAAAATGTACGATTTTATCAATCGTACATTTTTTAATTGAGTCGTGATACTGTAAGCCATGTTCTGTTAAAGATAATCATCTATCTATAGCACTGCTATCCGGATTACAAATTCAATTCTTCGAACCCAATTCCCCTACCAAAATTTGGGTTTCTCGCTTGCGGGGTTTACCAACTTTTCACTCTTTAAATTTCTTTAAAGTTCGTCACTGTGGCACTTTTATAGGTATAAATCATATGTAACACTTAGATTTAATACCAGCCGTCAAGAACTCCTTCTTGCTTAGACTTATTTATTAATCTAACACAAACACTACGAGCATCGCAGCTCGTGCGAGCATGGACTTTCCTCTACCAAAAAGGCAGCGATTATCTATATCACATTAATATTTTAGCAATTTAATTACTTTATAGCAACAAAAAGAAAAAATTATCTTTTCTAGACAAATTAAAATTGTTAAAATAGAATAAGATTTTAGTTTTAGCAAAAAATACTACTGAGGCTAAAATAGAAAAGTTGGTGAGAAAATGATTAAATACCCAAATGGCAATAAACCTAAAAACAAAAATACTTTTAATAAAATTACTGTTGGATATGGTGATAGAGGCATGAATCTTGAAAATCGCATCAACAATAGCAATGAGTACTACCGTGAAAAGGATTTGGCTATTATATATAAAAAACCCACTCCGATTCAAGTAATACACATTCATAACACACCAAATGGAAGCACAAAAATCGATGATGCCTATTTTTTAACACCAAGTACAACTGATTATAACGGTATATACAGAGGGAAATACATCGATTTCGAAGCCAAAGAAACAAGAAACAAAACATCATTTCCATTACAAAACTTACATGCACATCAAATCGAACATTTAATGTCCATTGTCAAACATGGTGGTATAGGTTTTCTTATTGTTAGTTTTGTGACACTAGATAAAACCTTTTTACTAGATGCAAGTATTGTATACGAATACTATAAAAGTAATACACGTTCAATACCTTTTCAAGTTTTCATGGAAAAAGGGCAAATAATCGAAGAGGGATATATCTTACCTCTAGATTATCTTAAATGCATAGATAAAACGTATTTTAATGAATAAAAAAAAGATAACTGATATCTTGTTTATTCTAATTTTAGTCTCAACAATCGTTCTAAGCATTAGTGGATTTTTATATTACCAAAATGTCGTATCCACTTTTTCAATACCAAACATTAAATACATTAAAACCACAGATAAAAAGTCTTATATATTAGATAACGATAATAACATTGTACAAGAAATATCATTACAAAAAAATTACCAAGTAACTTATGATGATTTACCTGATGTTTTTATTAACGCCTTAATTAGTGCAGAAGACGCAACTTTCTTTGAGCACGATGGCTATGATATTAAACGGATATTCGGAGCAATTATCGCCAATCTTAGTCAAAATAATATGCAAGGAGCTAGCACTCTAACACAACAATTAATGAAAAATCTTTTATTAACAAACGAACAAAGCATCGATAGAAAAATAAAAGAATTAATTCTTTCAATGAAATTTGAAAAAAATTATAGTAAAGAAGAAATATTTACTATTTATGTCAATGAAATATCATTTGATGGCACTCAATATGGAATAGGATATGCAGCATATCGTTTTTTTCACAAAAATATAAAAGATGTAACGCTTCCCGAAGCAGCTTTCTTAGCAGGATTGGTGAAATCTCCAACAAAGTATAATCCTTACAATAATATTGAAGCAGCAAACGAAAGAAAAAATGTCGTTCTCTCTTTAATGAAAAGGCATGGATATATTAATGATATTCAATATAATCTTGCATCAACAAAAAAAGTTGAAGACCTATTATATAAAACAAGTGATAATGAAGAATCTTATCAATATCAAAGTTATCTAGATGTTGTTTATGAAGAAGTTCGTAAAAAAACCGGATTAGATCCTTATACCACTCCTATGATTATATCAACTTATTTAAACACTCAAATTCAAAAAAACATTGATAAAATTCAAGAAGGATTAGATGAAGATATCGTCTTTTCTGATGATTTACAACAAATAGGTGGAGCTATTATTGATAATAATAATGTTTCTCTTATTGGAATAATTGGAGGACGAAATTATAAAGGTAAGAAGCTTTACAATAGGGCCTGTGATATGAAACAACAACCAGCTTCTACAATAAAACCAATTTTATCATATGCATTAGCTTACGAACACTTAAACTGGTCAAGTGAACACATAGTAAATGATTACCCTACTAATTACCCTTATACAAATATAAGTATTAAGAATGTTGATTCAAGATATATGGGAGAAATATCTATTGAAGATGCCATTGGTTATTCTAGAAACACCAGTGCTGTTAACACATTATATGAAGTTGCTCAAAAAATCGGCATGTCGCAAATTGGAATGTATCTAGATAGTATAAACTTACTAGATTATGAATCATTTGATATTCCTTATGCCTATGCTCTTGGTGGTTTTCAAACTGGTGTAACTCCTCTATATCTTGCAGGAGCATATGCTATGTTAGCAAACTATGGAGCCTATACAGAGCCTACTACAATTAAATCAATAAAACTACTTGATAGTAATGAAACAATTGACACAGATCGAGATACAATTCAAGTTTTATCTAAAGAAAGTGGTTTTCTAATTACAAATACTCTTACTAAAGTTGCGAAGAAAAATTACTGGAGTATTGGCACTGGTGCTCCTAAGAATGTTACAATCGGAGCTAAAACTGGAACATCAAATTTTGCTACAGAAACATTAAGAAAACTTGGTTATCCTGCCAATGCAAATAAAGATATCTGGTATGCTGGTTATTCGCCCGATTATACAATGGTTGTTTGGACGGGTTTTGATAATTTTTTAGAAAATGAAAAAACATATTTTGCTAATAAAAATGATAATCGTGTTAAAATACCTCGTTTAATTTTCAAAAAAATAATGTCACAAATAGCAAAACCAAATTTATCATTTAATCTTCCAACTGGACTTATTAAAAAAACAATTGTAAAAGGCTTATACCCTTATAAACTAGCAACCGATATAATTCCTAAAGAACTTCAGGTTGAGGCATATTTCAAAAAAGGATTTGAACCTGATTCATATTATGAAATCTCTGCATTACCTAATATAAACAATTTAGATATATATGTAATTAATGACACCATAGAATTTCATTTTCCCCCTATAAATGAATTTAAAGAAGAAAAAATATTTTCTTCCGAAATGGTTACCGGTAATGTTTTATATTGTTTAGAAATATATGACGGAGATAATTTGATAAAAATAATTAAAAGAGATTCAGCTATTATATCTTTAGAGATAGATTTTTATCAAGATATAACGATTAAAGCCTACTATCAATACGAAAAAATACCGACTTATACAAGTCAAAAATATAATGTCACGATTACTTTTTAAAGTTTTCGTGACATTTTTCTTTTAATTTACATTCAATACAATTTGGCTTTTGAGCTTTACATGTATATCTTCCAAAAAAAATCATTTGGTGATGAAGTTTACCCCATAAATTTTCAGGATATTTATTCATCAATATTTTCATAACCTCTACGGCAGTAGCATTTTTATTAGCTATTCCCAATCTTTTAGATATTCTTTCTACATGAGTATCCACAGGAAAAGCTGGTATTTTATATCCTTCAATCAACACTACACTTGCTGTCTTTATTCCAACACCAGGTAGTGATAAAAGTTTCTCTTTATCCTTAGGAACTTCACCATCAAACTTTTCCAACAACACTTTACTCATTTCTTTTAAATTTTTACTTTTATTTTTATATAAGCCTAATGATCTAGTAATATCTTCTATTTCTTCAATAGGTGCATTCGCCATTAAATCAGGAGTAGGAAATTTTTCAAATAGTTTAGGAGTTATTTTATTAACACTAATATCTGTTGTTTGAGCTGATAAAATAACAGCAACTAACAATTGATAAATTGTATTATAATTCAATTCACAATGAGCAGTTGGATACATTTCCTCTAGTTTTTGTGAAATAAATTCATAATCAACACTAGTCTTCATCTTTACTTATCCATGTTGCTTTTGCAAGTTCCATAGTTTCCCCGATATCTTTTCTCCATTTATTTGAAATAGTAGTATTACCTTCTTTAGTTCTTTCTTCTTGCTGTTTCATATTTAATAATACTTTATCAACATATCTAATTGATTTAACTTTTGCTCTAACAGCCTCTGCTAAAGCATATTTAATTTTATCAATAGTATAGCCTTGTTCTACCCAATCTCTAATAATATCAATTTCAAAAGGAGTTAAAGGTCTAGCAAATTCATTTTCAAATAAATTATATATTGATTCTTGCTCTTCATTATTTATTTTATTTTTCTCTTTTTGATTATCTAAAAGGAATTGATGAATTAAAACCGTTTTTATTCCATTTAAAGAAGTCATAAACTTTTTATTACTATCTTGAACATTTGAAATATAACCTCGTGACATTAAATTAACAAATACCTTATCAATAACTTCCATCTTATAATTCATTTTTAAAGATAAAATATCCGGAGTTACAAAGATAGTTCCTTGACTTATACATAAATCAAGCATAAATAAAACCATTACATCCTCTTCAGTTAAATAAAGATTCTTATAATAATCTAATAGAAGTTTTTTCCAATCAATTACTTCCATATTTCTTTTTAACCTATCATCCATAATATCATCCTTTCAAGTCTATCTTTAATTCAATGAATATTTTAGCTAAATCTTCATCGCACTTCAATTCTTTTATTTTAGTTATTTCTTTATTTATCACATTTTCTTTTAAATCATTAATTAAATAACTATTCTCTTTAATGGCTTCGATTACTTCTTTAGATAACGACATATCCAATAACAAACTAAATCTAATTGCTCTTAACATCCTTAAAGCATCTTCTTTAAACCTTACTTTTGGATCTCCAATTGTATTAATAACTTTATTTTTTAAGTCATTCATACCTTGATGAAAATCATAAATATTTTCTCTCAAATCCATATATAAAGCATTCATAGTAAAATCTCGTCTTAGAGAATCTTCTTCTTTTGAATTAATAAATTCAACCTTCATCGGCCTTCTTGATCTAACATAGGTTCCTTCTTTTCTAAAAGTAGTTATTTCTATATCAACATCTTCAATACAATATTTAACAGTACCATAAAATAAACCATCTTTATTTTTTATTGAATATTCGCTTAAAACAATAACAACTTCCTGAGGTTTAGCATTGGTAGCAATATCAATATCATGAACGCTTCTTTTTAAAAGAATATCTCTTGAAGTTCCACCAATAAAATATGCTTCATACCCCATATTTTCTAATCTTTGTAGAACCATTTTCCCAACACGAATATTTTTTTCCATAGCCATAACTCCTTAAAATCGAATTATCTTCTTTAAACCTTTAAACGTTCCTATTTTATTTAAACTATATATTACTCCATCTACATATGCTTTTCTAGATGTTGTTTTATGCAGCAATATCAATTCTTCATTTTTTTCTTTAAAAGTTATTTTATGATACAATTCATTATTTTCATTTCTTAAACTCTTAATTTTTATATTCTCATTTTTAAGATACTTTTTAATTTCAAGTGCCGTTCCTGAAGGAATATCTTTTTTGGAAATATGATGTTGTTCTTCAATTTCAATGTTATTAAAATACGAACTAAAAAAAGGTAATACTTTAAGCAATACATTTATTCCCAAAGAAAAATTTGGACATATAATAAAAGATAAACCTCTACTTTTCGCATATTTATCTAGATATTTTAAATCACCTTGACTAATACCAGTAGTTCCAGAAATAAAATTTATATTATTTATTAGGCATGTATTGGCATTTTTTAAACAAGTTTCCGCATTGGTAAAATCAATAACAACATCAGGCTTTATAAAAACCACAACATCTTCTAATGGTTTATCATATTTATCTATTTTATCTATAATTTCAAATGAAGAATCTTTTTTTAATCGTTGATATACCAACGAACCCATTTTACCTTTATAACCACATATGATTACTTTCATATTTTAATCACCTAGTAATCTATATGCTTTTTCATAATTAAAATTACTTTTTTTGCTTATTAAATGGCATTCGATATTTTTTCATATTCTTTGGTAATAAAAAATTAAATAATTTGCAACTTTCCAAGAAAAAAGAAAGTAAATATAATATTTTTTGATACTTATATATAGTTTTTATATATGTCTTTTCATCTTCGTTATTACTTAATTTATCAATTATGGAATTTGCTAAATTAATTCTATTTTTAATAAAGCAATAAGTAAAACAACGATATAAAAAATAAATTATACTACTAATTAAACTTATAATTATTAAAACATTAAGTTTAAACAATAAACCAAACCAAAGAAAACCAGGACCTATTAATATATATAATATCGATATTGCTGTTTCTAAAGAATCAAGGATATTATATTTTTTTCTTTCTTTATTATCTAAAACGACCGGAGAAATCAAATAGATTACTCTACTAAAAGAAGATACATCTGGACTTGCATATGTTATCGCATTTAAAAATACGTAATTATTTTTACTTGAATAAGAATCTAAATAACTCGCACTTTCTGTTGGATATACTTCTATCATCGGTAATTTATTTTTATTAAAATAATAAGTTATTATATCTTTACCGTTTTTATTTAGTGAATTTTTATAATTTGACATTTTGTTATAAAATCCATTTAAAATGAAATTAACAATTGCAGGAACAATTATTAAGCATACAACAATAGCCAAATTATATGAAGGGTTTTCAAAATATAGTTTTGGCATTTAATCATCTCCCTTTAAGAATAATTTTAACATAACTATTTTTAACTAACAACAAAATAAAAAGAGGACAATCTCATGATTTATCCTCTGTAAGAGACTTTTAGGCTTTGACTTTTGCTTTCAAAGCTTCTGCTGGCTTAAATCCTACAACTTTAGTTTCTGGGACAACAATTGCTTCTTTAGTTTTTGGATTAACTCCCTTTCTTTCAGCTTTTGTTTTAACTAAAAAAGTGCCAAATCCACTAATTTTTACAATTTCTCCAGCAGCTAATCCATCAGATGCTGATTTGAATACTATATCAATTACTTTAGTAGCCTCTTTTTTAGTTAGATTTAACTCTGCAGCTACTTTTTCCACTAAATTATATTTTTCCATTTTAAAATCTTCCTCCAATCTTAGGACAATTGTATCATGTAAGCGCTTTAATTACAAATATTTTTTTATAGATTTAGCTTTATAATTTAAAAAAATTGATATTATTTTAAATTTTTATACATATTTATTAAATTTTTAACATTTTATTTCATAAATATGTTTAAAAAATTTGGAAAAAAATGGTAAAATAATACAAAATACTATATGAATTAATTTGCAAGAGGTGTTGCGATATGGGAAAGTTATACTTAAAAGAAGATGTCTATTCTGCTCTTCAAGATAGATTACATTTCATATTTAAAGAATTTGATAATATCTATCTTTCATTTTCCGGAGGTAAAGATAGTGGATTACTACTTAATCTAACGCTTGATTTTCAAAAAAAATATTATCCCAATAAAAAAATAGGTGTTTTTCATCAAGATTTTGAAGCCCAATATTCATATACGACCGAATATATAGAAAAAACATTTAAAAAAATCGAAAATTTAGTTGAACCTTATTGGGTTTGTTTACCTATGGCGACAAGAACTGCTGTTAGTAATTATGAAATGTATTGGTATCCGTGGGATGATACCAAAGAAGAACAATGGGTTAGACCTATGCCTAAACATGATTACGTAATAAATCTAAAGAATAATCCGATAACTACATATCATTATAAAATGCATCAAGAAGATTTAGCAAAACAATTCGGACGTTGGTATCGAATGATTCATGGAAATAAAAAAACCATTTGTCTACTAGGCATTCGTGCCGATGAGTCTTTACAACGTTATAGTGGAATTATTAATAAAAAGTATGGCTACAATGGAACTTGTTGGATTACCAAACAATTCAAAGATGTTTACGTGGCTTCTCCTTTATATGACTGGAGTACTTCTGATGTTTGGCACGCAAACTATTTGTTTGCCTATGAATATAACCATCTATATGATTTATATTACAAAGCCGGATTAAAACCCGAACAAATGCGAGTAGCTTCTCCATTTAACGATTACGCAAAAGAAAGTTTAAATATTTATCGAGTTATTGACCCTAAAATTTGGATAAAATTATTAGGAAGAGTAAGAGGTGTAAATTTCGGAGCTATATATGGCAAAACCAAGGCTCTTGGTTATCGTAGCCTAACCTTACCAGAAGGGCATACATGGGAATCATATACTAATTTTCTTCTTGATACGCTTCCAGCTAGGCTAAGAAATAATTATATAAAAAAATTTAAAACATCAATTGATTTTTGGCATAATACCGGTGGAGGATTGGAAGAAGAAACCATCAATGAATTAATAAGTCACGGGTATAATATTAAAAGAAATGGAATTTCAAATTATACGGTTTTTAAAAATTCGCGAATTATTTTTATTGGTAAAATACCAGATCATACCGATGACATCAAATCATCAAAAGATATTCCAAGTTGGAAAAGAATGTGTTTTTGTATTTTAAAAAATGATCATATGTGTAGATTTATGGGATTTGGTCTTTCAAGAGAGCAGCAAAAATTAATCTATGCATTGAAAAATAAATATAGTAAGGTAGGTGTTTAATATGGCATACAAAAGTCCTGTTTATAATATATATTCCATTCCTATTGAAAAAATAGAACCAAACGACTATAATCCAAACTCAGTTGCTACACCAGAATTAAATTTGCTTTATGAAAGTATTAAAGAAGATGGCTATACTATGCCCATAGTATGTTATTTTGATAAAAGCAATGATAAATATATTATTGTAGATGGTTTTCATAGATATCGCATTATGCTCGAACATAAAGATATCTACGATAGAGAAGAAGGATGTTTACCAGTTTCTATTATTGATAAGCCTATTGATTATCGTATGGCAAGCACCATTAGACATAATCGTGCTCGTGGTTCTCACAATGTTGATTTAATGAGCAATATTTTAAAAGAATTATCTGAGCTTGGCCGCAGCGATGCTTGGATTTCAAAGAATCTTGGTATGGATAAAGATGAAATACTAAGACTTAAGCAAATTACAGGTCTTGCAACTCTTTTTAAAGATGTAAACTTTGGAAACTCTTGGATTCCTGATGAAGATTAAAAAATAGTTGTTATTTTTTAAAATTTAGCATATAATATTAATGCCAAGGCAATACTATGCCGCGAACCATGTCAGAATCGGAAGGTAGCAGCATTAAGTTGGTTATAGTATGTGCGTTGGCATTTTTTGTTTAGGTGGTAAAAATTAATGTATGATGATATTTATTATATGAAAAAGGCAATTTCACTTGCAAAAAAGGCTGAAAAAAAAGATGAAGTACCAGTTGGAGCAATAATTGTAAAAGATAATGAAATAATTGCTTCTGCCTACAACTTAAAAGAAAGCCATTGCAATGCTTTACATCATGCCGAAATCCTCGCATTAAATAAAGCTTACAAAAAATTACACACTTGGAGATTAAAAGACACCACTTTATATGTAACATTAGAACCTTGTATGATGTGTACTGGTGCGATTATTCAGTCGAGAGTTTCTCGTGTCGTTTTCGGAGCATATGATCCTAAAGGAGGATCGATAGTTTCTAATATAACGATTGATAATATTACCGGATTTAATCATTCGTTTAACTATACTGGTGGTATTTTAGAAGAAGAGTGTTCATTCTTATTAAAAAAATACTTTAAAAACAAAAGAATAAAATAATTCATTATTTTATTTGTATATTAATTGAAATCTCTTGTTATCTCTTTTATAATTTAGGAGATTTCTTTTTTGTAGAAAGGAGATATAAAATGAAAAATAAATATATCTATATTCTATTTTTAATTATTTCATTTGTTATTTGTTCTTGTAAGAATATAAATTCTTCTACTTTAAAAAGTTCAAATTCAACTATATCAAATTCATCACAACAAATCGAAATAACTAATATCATTTTATCATGTGATAAAACCGAAATTATGATTAATGAAGAAATTCAACTTAATTATCAAATATTACCTAGTAATGCTTCAAATAAAACTCTCGAGTTTACTTCTAGTGACAATTCTATTGCCACAATTTCTAACGAGGGCATAGTAAAAGGTATTAGTAAAGGAGAAGTAATTATTACAGTTACTTCTACAAATAAAGTTACATCTTCAATTAAAGTTAAGGTTATCGATAATTTTATTTCAATAAATAGTATAGAAATAGAAAATAAAATTTCTACATTGAGTCAAGATGAAAAATACACCTTAATTTGTAAAGTCTTGCCCGATGATGCTACTGATAAAACCTTAATTTTTTCTTCATCAATACCTTCGATTGCTTCCATTGATAGTTCTGGATTAATCAGTGCTCATCTTCCTGGAACAACTATTATTAGTGTATCCTCAAAGGATGGAATACAAAAAGATTCATTTGAATTAGTGGTTAAAAAGAAAACGATTAATATCGAATCAATAAATTTAAGTTGTGAAAAGGATTCGTTAGTGGAAGGCGAAACAATTAAATTAAATGTTACAATTTTGCCCAATAACGCTTCAAATAAAACTCTTACATTTCATTCACTAACACCTAATTATATTAGTGTAAATGACGATGGTTATGTTACTGCACTTAAGGCTACCCCCAATAATGTTTATGCTATTGTGGAAGCTAGAACAGAGAACTCAGAAAAAAAGACTCAAATTAAATTTACTATAACAGAAAAAAATATAGCTGTTGAAAAAATTGAGATAGCTGTTACGAATCCTACAATTATCCCTGGGGACACACTTGATTATGAAGTTGTTATTACTCCTGCAAACGCAGATAACAAATCATATACTTTAACTACTTCAACAAGTGACATTTTAGCAATAGACCCTAATTCAAATCTAGTTACAGCACTAAAAGAAGGTATTGGAAAATTAACTATAACAAGTAATGATGGTAATAAATCAGCGACAATTACTATTAATGTATTACCAACTTCTACTTATAGCGAAATAAAAGCACTACTTAATACTTCTTTAGCTATTGAAAAAACTTCCGCAATATCCGGTAATTATGCATATACAAGAACTGGATTAATCAATTCCGCAACGCTAATAAACTGGGTTGCATATGAAGATGCCATACAAAAACAAGAAACAAATGATTACGATACTTTTAAAGAGTTAAATTATATTACAGATAACACAATAAATACATTAACAGATTCTTTATCTAATGGCATTTCATTAGAAACTAAAAATATCGGCAACGAAACTTGGGAAATCACCCCGGAAGATGCAGATGCTTCTTCTAAACTCGTCAATATTTCTAATTCATTAGGATTAAGTGGTCTTATTAAAACTCTACTAAATGATACATCGTCATTTAATTTAGCGGGTGAAGAAAATAGTTATAATAAGCTTCGCATAATTGTAACTAATGATAGTAATTTTAAGTATATAAAAATCGAAAAAGAATGTGAGTACAAAACTTTATCGTATAACGAAAAAGTAAATTATTTACATTTATCTGCTCTACTTGTATTTAATTTGGATTCTTCGATTTCTTCTTTTGAATACTTTATAGAAAAATATAGTGAAGACTCTTATGATCAAACCAACCACAAGTTAATGAGCAATGCTACACCATCTAATACAGAAGAATGCAGTGCATCTATTAATTATGGAACTCAGTCATCTAGTGATGAAAATAGAATATCAGTAAACGATTACAAAGTTACTTCATTTGAAATAGATACATCTAATTTAATCGATGAAGACAATAGCGTTTCAATTTATTTAGGTGAAAGCAAAAACATTAAGTTAACTAATATTTTACCGAAATCACATTTAAGTCCAAACTATTCTTTAGAAATAGAAGACAACTCTATAATACAAGATAGTTCTAATAACAACAATCTAATAATTAAAGGATTAAAACTAGGAACAACAAATATTAAAGTAATAACTGATACTAATATTGAAAGAGAAATAGTTATTACTGTAAAAGTTCCTCCAGTAAACAATATATCTATCGACTATATTAATCCAATTATATATGTTGGTGATTACTTTAAAATTAGCGCCACTGTTTATCCAGCTGATGCTTTAGATTTAAGTTATACAATAGAAATTAAGGACAACAATGACTCTGCATCATTATCAAAAAACAAAGATGGCTCTTATACTTTTACAGCTTTAAAGGCAGGAAGTATTACAATTATTGCATATGCAAATGAAAATCCCAACATTAAAGATGAAGAGACTTTAAATATTAAAAAAACAATTGATTCTAATTCAATTAAAACAGAAATGTGTTCAGCTCCATATTACTTTACAGATTCTGAATTAATATTTAATGAAGATGGTACAGGAACTTTAAAGTTACAAGGTGGCGGAGAATATTCTTTTAATTGGGATATTAATGCATCATTCCAAATAATTTTTTCAAACATTAAAACTACAAAAAATCCTGATAGATGGTATGATTTTCGTGGAACTTATGGTAGTATAGTATTAGATCAAGGTGCTACTGAAATCAATTTAATTGTTTATGATTTAGATTTTGAAAGTAATGAAAGCATAAGATTTTCACATTAATTTAGAAAGGAGCGATAATTATGAAAAATAAATTTTTATATGTTTTATTATGTTTATTTGTTGTTGGCTGTAATGCCCAAAATTCAACTTCAAGTAAAAACACTAATTCTTCTTCCCATTCATCTATTATCAATAGTTTTATTGTTGGACCAACAACTATTAAAGTTGGCGATCTAGTAACATATTCTTTAGATGGCAATCAAAAAGTAAATTGGGAAAGTTCAAACTCTCTAATTTTAAATATTAATTCTAAAGGAGAGGCAATTGCCTTTAAAGAAGGAACTGTTACTATTTTTGCTAAAGACAGTAATGCAAATATTGTTGCCTCACTAAATATTATCGTAAAAAATAAAGTAAGTATTCCCACAAGCGAGCTGGAATTATCAAATTTATTTCAAACAGCTATTTCTCTTGAAGGTGAAGGTTCAACTTACACATTAAATCGTCTATCATCTGAAATCAACCAAACTTACACCCAAGAAGTTAAAATGTACGATGATTTTTATATCAACGAAACAGAAGATAACTATACAAACCATAGTGGAGAGCATCACGAAACAGCTACTGAATATGTAGGTATATCTGATGGATATTATTATGACATTTCTGATGGTAATGAAAAAAGTTATGGTATTAAAAGAAAAATTGTAAGCAGTAATGCAACAGACTACGAAATTTTAGAATCAACAGCTAAAGAAAGAGTTAATAATCCCGGTTTTATATCGCAATTTTATACTCGTCTAAGTGATATGTGGGGATCAAGAACTTTAGATTTAAGTATTGAAATTGAAGAATTAGAAGATTCTTTTAAATTAAATCTTAAAAATACTTACTTATTTGTTTGGTATGATGGAGTAAGCAATGATTCTCGTTTATTAGAAGCTACATTAGAATTTGCTAACGATGGTTTCCTTTTATCTGGTCATTTCAAAGAAACAGAATACGCCGAACATCAATATAATGTTGCTGAAAACAAATGGATTGATAATCCTGAAGTAAAAGATACTGAAGAATATTTCTTTTCTGCTCTGCGAGGCGAAAAACACACTACAATTGGTAATGAACTAAATCCTAAAGACTATTTTGTTACTTCTGTTACTAAAGCTAGTTATACAAATACTGTTTTAGTTGGAGATTATATTAATACAAAATATATTACTTTAGTAGATTATGAAGGAAACAAATCAGTAGATACTACTTATTTCACAATTAAAGGAATTCAAAATGATGATGATTTAGTTTGTATTGCTGAAGACACAACAAATGGTGGTTATGTTGCAATAAGTGAAGGAACAGCTTATTTAATATGTCAAATGTCATATTCTCCTGAAGTTGTATTCCTTGTAGAAATAGAAGTATTGGGGGCTGAATAATATGAAAAAAGGTTTATTTTTATTATTTGTATTAACATTATTAAGTGCATGTAATACTACAAAAAATAGCACTACAAGCAATAGTAGTAGTAATTCTACCATAAGCAGTTCGAGTTCATCATCAAGCGTTGAAAAGCTGGAAACTGTTGAGGAAGTTTTAAATGCTTTAAAAAATAATTTTACAGTTAATTATACATCACCTTATGGCTCATATAATGTTTATAGGACAAAAGACTATATTTATGATGAAGAATTAGGTGGAGGACAATTTATCCTATATGATGACACAATGTATGTATACACATTACATAACAATATTGTACTTCCAAAAACACCATATAGCGGAACTAGAGAAACATTTGAAACATACTATCCTGAGTTTAATGTTTCACTAGATACTTTTTCAATCGAAAATGATATCTATACAACAACTGATACTGATACATTAACTCAAATCGGCTTATTAATCAATTCAACCCCTAACAGTAAAGCAGACTTATTTATGGATAATGGATTCCTAAATTTCCGTTTGTATGATAGTAATGGTAAAGTTGTCATTTTAGGTAAAGTTTTCGGCATAGGGGGTACTTCTGTACAACCTTTAGATAATTACTTAAAAAATAATATCGATCCTGAAACTGAAGTTGGAGAAAATGCTCCATTAATCAATGTATTAGGCAATCTTTACGATAATTTTACTTTTGTTGGAAAAAAGAATTCTAACGATTCAGGACTAACATTATTATTGAATGAACAATATGTTGCTGAATTTACTGGAACAGAAGACAATAAAGAAAAAATATATGGTTATATTTCTTTAAATGATGGATTACATGAATTTTCAATTGAAGATAATATTACAAATGTTGATTTTGAAATTGTTGCTGAAAAAAATTATATTGAAGAAAATTACAAATTCTCTAGACACGATTTTAAAAAGTTTAAATTAATTGAGGAAAACACTTATATATCTTCTGATTACTACAATGTAAAAAGTTTTATGGATTTGTTATTGATTGATGATAATTCAGTTAATATGATCAAAATTAAAGTCGACGAAAGCAAAGGTACAGCTGATATCTCTTTAATGTATAATCATAGCGAATTATATAGTGGAGTTATTTCAAATATTGAAACAACTACTATTTCATCATTAACACCATATTTAAATAACGAATCTAAACCTGAACTAGCACATTATAAAAACGAAAATTTAGTACAAGCAACAAGAGATTTGGCTGCCAATTATACTTTTGTAAGAACTGATAAGGTTTTAGATGATACAGAAAAAGATTTCTACGGTATTAAATCAAACGAAAATGGTCGTAAAGAATATAAATCAGCTTATAACAATTTCCCTTCTATTGATTATATTGTCTATGATGATGTTGCATTCCCATATGTTGTTGATTTAGGCAAAGCAACACCGCAAATATATAATTCAATTTCAAAGGAAGAATTTAATGCATCATTTACTTTTGAAGCAATTGATTTTACACACTTTATGCCAATTGGTGAAAATAAATGGATGACTAATTCTAAAAAATATATGAGAATTTTAGCAAAATTAATTGGTGGAAATCCATACGATGATGCTCATAAACAAGCTAATATATCTTTAATAAATGATGTTATTTATATTGAAATCGAGGATCCTACTTATGGAGTTAACATCAGTGGATATTTAACAGATATTAATACAACAACTGTTGATTTGGTTGATAATTTTAAAAATGAAAATGAAAAACCAACAATCCCTACATATGAAAACAATGAATTAATTACTGTTATTTCTGAAATTAGAGAAAAATCAAACTTTACAGTAGAATATCACAATGACCCTGATGCTGGCTTATACTTTACAGCTGGAGATTACGATTACTGGACAAAAGATAGTGTTTATTTTGGCTATTATAAAGACGGTCTAATTACAGCTAGTAAGTCTGGATATATATATGATTTTGGTTGGACAACAGATGATGACGATGTTAAAACTCAAATTGTTAATACTCATCCATCTGCAGTTGTTAATTCAATCAAAGAATACAATCCAATTGCAAGATTAACAAACGATATGATTAAACAGATCTTACCATATGAAAATGGCAAATATATTTCTTATGATTCTGAAATTATTTCAATATTTGTTGATGCTTTACAACTAGGAACCGATAGTATTATGGGTTATGCTGCGGTCATATTATCAATAGACAACGGAAATTTAGTTGTAGATGTTGTAGATCAAATCGTTATTAGTTACGATGAAAATGAAATTCGAAGTGAAAATCCAGAAATTTTTGCTAGTGCTACTTTTACAAATGTCGGTACAACAGTTATTCCTTCATTTGCTAATCTACCTACAATTAAATAAAATAAAAATCTGCTAAATAGAAATATATTTAGCAGATTTTTTTATAATTTTATTTTTATAAAAAACATAAAATATAAATAGCTGGTCTATTAATTTAAATAAAAAAATGGTAAAATATATATAGATATTTTTATTGAGTAGAAAGGTGATATTTATGGCATATAAAGCTTTATATAGAATATATCGTCCAAAAACATTTGATGAAATGGTTGGACAACAACATATACTTCAAACAATCAAAAATGCAATCAAAGAAGATAAAGTAGCTCATGCTTACCTTTTTAGTGGTCCCAGAGGAACCGGAAAAACAAGTTTAGCTAAACTTGTTGCAAAAGCAGTTAATTGTGAGTGTACAGATTTAGAGCATAAACCTTGTAACGAATGTGAAAATTGCCGTGCTATTAATGATAATAATCATCCTGATGTTATTGAAATTGACGCAGCAAGTAATAACGGAGTTGATGAAGTAAGAGATTTAATTGAAAAAGTAAAATACGCTCCCCTTTTAGGAAAGAAAAAAGTGTATATTATCGATGAAGTTCATATGATGTCAACCGGTGCTTTTAATGCTTTATTAAAAACACTAGAAGAACCACCTGCTCATGTAATCTTTATTTTAGCAACAACAGATGTTCACAAAGTCTTACCAACAATTATTTCTCGTTGCCAACGTTTTGATTTTGGTAGAGTTAATTCCCTAGGAATCAAAAAAAGAATACGTGATGTTTTAAATCAAGAAGATATTGTTTATGATGAGGATGTAATAGACCTTATTTGTGAATTAAGCGAAGGTGGAATGCGTGATG
>CAZYEI010000018.1:0-26512 GCA_964646425.1 uncultured Eubacteriales bacterium
TATTTTATAAATACATCCTCTTTCTATATGATTATTTTTTCTTATATCCTTGACGAATATAATGATTATATAAAGCTTCAAATCTATTAAAATGAACTATCTCTCTTTGTCTTAAGAAAGCTAACACCTTTAACACTTCTTCATCTTTAGTTAAATCCATTAAATGTTCATAAGTAACCCGGGCTTTTTCTTCTGCCGCCATATCTTCACTTATATCAGCAACAGGATCGCCTGTTATTCCAATACCTGATGCATTAAATGGTGAGCCAAAAATATCTGATGGGAAAATCCCCCTACCATGTTGGGCATAATTTTTTCCTAAACCCGCCTTTTCTAATTCTTCTAAAGAAGCATCTTTAGTTAATTGATAAATTAAAGTACAAATCATTTCTACATGACCTAACTCTTCGGTACCAATATCAGTTAATTCTGCTCTTCCATAATCATCTGGCAAAGTATATCTTTGACTTAAATATCTTAACGCTGCTCCTAATTCCCCATATGGTCCTCCAAGTTGTGTCATAATATATTTTGCCATTCGAATATCTTTTTTAGAAACATTCACTGGATATTGTAACTTCTTTTCATAAGAAAACATATTATTTTTGCACCTCCCACGGCCATGGCTCATTTATCCAAATCCATTTACTAAAATAAATATTTTGATTAGGCACAACAGGTCCATACTTATTGATATACTCTTTGATTAAATTATCATATTCACTAATATATTTTTTAAATAATGCTAAGGCTTCTGGATGATTAGGACATAAATCTAAGTATAGTTTTAATTCATGAATTGCAAAATCATATTTTTGAAGTTCAAATAGTTTTGTAGATCTTTCACTATTAAGAGTTGGCATTAAAGGAATATATTTTTTATAAGTTAGAAATTCATCACGAGATAAATTTCCTCTAATAATTCCTGTCAATGGATCGACAAAAACTGCATTTGTACATGAATCTTGCTTACTTGCTCGTTCATTCATCAGATAGCTTTCTTCCGGTAAATTTGAATAATTACTATATTCTAAATATCCTAAATTTTTATCTAAATACATATTTTCACTCCTCAGTTATTAAATATGTATTATTTTATTTTTGATATAGGCAAAAAAACAAAAAAAGTACTAATTTTAAAAATTAGCACTTTTCTTTAATAAACTTATTTAGCCATTCTTGCATTTTAGTAATAACATCATTACATTCTTCTCTATTACCTACTGCAGTAGCATAAACCTTTAGTTTAGGTTCTGTACCACTTGGACGAATAACAATTTGTGAACCCGATTCTAATTTATATACAACAACATTTTCTTTTGGTAGTCCATTTATTCCTTGACTATAATCAAGCATTTCTAATATTTTTAAATTTCCAATTGTAGTTAAGGGATTTGTTCTTAATGATGCCATTAAATTCATCATTGTTGTAAAGCCTGCAGCACCATCAAAATAGAAATTATATAACTTATGCAAATAGTATCCATATTCATCGTAAATAACATTTAAAGCATCTACTAATGTCATATTTTTTGCTTTATAATATGAAGTCATTTCTGCGATTAATAGCGATGTAGATACCGCTTCTTTATCTCTAACATAAGTCCCAGCTAAATATCCATAACTTTCTTCAAAACCGAAAATATAATTATCTTCTTTTCCTTCTTTTTCTAAATCGGTAATAACTTCCCCAATATATTTGAAACCGGTTAAAACATTTTTTACTTCTACATTATATTTTTGCGCAATTTTATTAATTAATTCAGTAGTAACGATTGTCTTAACAATAATTCCCTCTTTAGGAAGTGTTCCTTCATTAGCACGCATTTTAAGGATATAATCACTTAATAATACGCCCATTTCATTACCAGTAATTAGCGCATAATCTCCATTATGAAGAACAGCACAACCTACTCGATCACAATCAGGATCAGTTGCAATTAAAATATCTGCATTAATTGTTCTTGCTTTTTCAATACCTAATTCTAATGATTCTCTAATTTCCGGATTAGGAAATGGACAAGTTTTAAAAGAAGGATCGGGAATCAATTGTTCCTCAACAAAGGTTAAAGAACCCACATCAGCCTTTAATAAAACTTTTGGTACAAGAATCCAACCAGTTCCATTTAATGGAGTATATACAACTGAAATATTGCTTAAATCTTGTTTTAATAATCTAGTATTACATACTTTTTTGGTAAAAGCTAAAATAACGTTATGAGGAACATAAGAAATCAAATTATTTTCTAATGCTTCATTAAAATCCATTAGTTTAATTCCAAAGAAATCATGATTATCAATATACTTTTTCATATCATTTGCTTCCTTAGCTGTCACTTGGAAACCATCTTTTCCATATACTTTATAACCATTATAAGAAGCCGGATTATGTGAAGCCGTAATCATAATACCTACATCACATTTCATTTCTCTTACAATAAATGATAAAACCGGTGTTGGTTGTAATTCGCTAACTAAGTAAGTGTGAATTCCATTTTGAGCAAAAACACAAGCGGTCTCTAGTGCAAATTCCTTTGACATATAACGAGAATCATAACTAATGGCAACGCTTTTCATATTATTACTATTCATATAATCGGCAATACCTTGAGTAGCTCTCCTTACTGTATATATATTCATAAAATTTGTTCCTGCTCCTAATTCTCCTCTTAGTCCAGCAGTACCAAAATCAATTACTTTAAAAAAGCGATCCGCAATAGGTCTTGACTTTCCCCAAATACTTTTTAATTCTTTTTGTAAATTAGGGTCAGTAGCCTTTTCGCACCACTCATGATAAACTTGATTCAAATCGACCATAATTAAGTCTCCCTTCAAAACGAAAAATCTTATTTATTATACTATATAAATAGCAAATATCATAGTATTTTATGCAAAATAATGTCAAATTTCCTCTATTTTTCTTATATTTGAATGCTTGCATTATATAACTCATTATAATAGCCACCATTATTTATTAATTCATAATGACTACCTTCTTCAATGATGCCATCTTTTCCTAAAACAATAATTCTATCCGAATTTTTAATAGTAGACAAACGATGGGCAATAATAATCGAAGTTTTATTTGCTAATAATCTATCAAAAGCTTCTTGAATTAATTTTTCCGTAAGATTATCTAGTGATGAAGTAGCTTCATCTAAAATAATAATTGGAGGATTCTTTAAAAATAATCTAGCAATACTTATTCTTTGTTTTTGACCTCCACTTAGCTTAACGCCTCTTTCTCCAGTAATTGTTTGATATCCATCAGGTAAGGTCATAATAAAATCATGAATATTAGCGTTTTTCGCAGCTGCTACAACTTCCTCAAAAGTAGCATTAATATTACCATATCTTATATTTTCTTCTATCGTACCAAAGAAAATAAAAACATCTTGTTGCACATAACCAATATTTTTTCTTAAAAGTGCTAAATCATATTTTCTAATATCAATTTCATCAATTAACAATTGACCACTATTTAAATCATAAAATCTAGGAATCAACTTTGAAATCGTAGTTTTACCAACACCTGTTTCTCCAACTATAGCTATTTTTTCACCCTTTTTTATTGATAAATTAAAATTATTTAAAATATCATCTTGCTCATTATAATGAAATGTCGCATTTATAAAATTTATATTTCCTTCAATTTCTTGCTTAGGTAAACAATCAATCGGTGAATGAATTGTGGGTTTTATTTCCATTATTTCATGAAAAGTTTCTATACCAGCAAATCCTTGTTGAAGTTGTTGCATCATAGCCATTAATCTATTAATTGGCTTAGTCAAATAATTAATATAAAGAAAATATGTTAATAAATCTGCAATCAATAAATCACCACTATAGACTAAATAGCCGCCTAAAACTAATAAAACCAAATTTGTTAATTCTATCAAAAATTCATTACCACAATTAAAGATAGTCATTTGTTTATAGGCTTCTTTCCAACTCTTTTGATATTCATCATTAGTATTTTTAAATTTTTCATTTTCATATTTTTCATTTGCAAAAGCTTTTGTTAATCTAATGCCACTAAGACTACTTTCTACTCTTGAATTTAATTCACCATGAAATTTTCTAACATTTCTAAAACTGTTTAATTGCTTTCTTCTTCTTGTTAAACAAAAGATTATTTCAATTACAACAACAGAAAATATTGCCAGTGTTAATATTACATTTATTTTTACCAAAATAATAAAACTACCAACAAGCATTATCAAAGAAATAAATAAATCTTCAGGAGCATGATGACTCATCTCAGATACATCCCTAAGATGATTTGTTAAGTTTGACATTAAAGTTCCTACTTTATTATCATCGAAAAATTGATAATCTAACGTTTCGTACTTTTTAAACAAATCTTCACGCATATCCTTTTCAATTAAAGTTCCCATCATATGACCCCAATAAGAAATAACATATTGAAGCAATAATCTAAATAAATATAAGGCCAACAAACAACAACCAACTAGCAAAATCTTATCAATCATTTTATTAGGAATATAGTTTTTAGTCATCAAACTAGTTACTAAAGGAAAAACTAAATCAATACCAGCGACTAATGTAGCACATATCATATCTAGAATAAATAATCCTAACTGATTCTTATAATAAGACAAAAATCTTTTTATCATTATTCTTTTCTCCTTACTATGGCAATGCCATCACCAATCTCATATTTAATATCTACTTCAAAATCATTCAATGATTGTAAATATTCAATAAAATCTTCATTTACTTTTTGATATTTTTCTTTTTTCTTTTCATTAGCATCTATCCATAAATCTTCCAAATTCATATTATCTATAATAATTGTACCATTTGGCAACAATGATTTTGAAAATCTCTCAAAAAAGTATTTATTTCTTTTTTTACTAGCATCTATAAAAATTAAATCATATTTTTTATCTGGATAGAATAAAACTGCATCTTCATAAATATTTCTTATTTGTTTATTTACATTAAAATCAATAAAATTTTGATTCGCTATTTTATACATTTCTGCTGTTTTTTCTACTGTAGTAATCTTAATATTAGGTGATATTAATGCTAATGAAATGCTTGTATAGCCAATAGCAGTACCAATTTCTAAAATATTTTTATAGTCTTTTTTACTGATTAAATCCGTTAAAAACAAAACAACATCTCTTCTTGCAATTGGTACATAATTATCTTTTGCAAATTTTTCAAGTTCTTCCATTGTTTTCATAATTTCACCACCAAACCTTATATATTTTAACATAAATAGACAAAAAAATAACTATCATTTAAAGTGATAGTTATTTTTCATATATTGCAATTATCTCTCCGATATAGATATCGTGATAATCTTTCAAAGGATATTCTTTATCAATCGAGCAATCAATAAAATTCTCTCTTTTTATTGAATCTTGATATATCTTTTTACAAACAAGTACATATGAAGCTTCATTAAATCCGACAGTTTCATGTATCGGAAAAACCGTTAAATTTGTTTTTTCAACCTTCTTTTCATCTCTTCCGCTTACTTTACCAAGATAGGCTAATTCCTTACGATATTCACCTTTAAAGAAAGAAACAGTAAAACAATCATTACTTTCTAAAAATACTTTGGTATACCTAGTAGGTCGCACATATACAGTACAAATATTACGATTCCACAAATAACCGCATTGCCCCCAAGATATTGTCATAGTATTAAAATCATTTTCATTACCAGCAGTCAAAAGAGCCCATCCTTTGCTAAATTCAGCGAATATATTATTGTTTAAGCTAGATAATTCAATCTTTTTCATCCATTATCCTCCGTGATTAATATATTCTATTACTAGCTATTAAGCATTATTACTTTTATTTTGTTTTTCTTTTCTAGCAGCTATCTCTGCTTTTATAGCATCAAATTTATCTTTTCCCATATTAGCACGATGACAGAATATAATACTTAAAACAAAAATTATACCAGGAATCAACCCAATTACAACTCTAATCGCAGTTAAAGCAGAATTTGGTTGGGTAAAATCAGCACCATATCCATTTAATTCAGGATTTTCTACATATCCAAATAATCCCAATGTAAATGATACAAGCAAAGTAGCAATACCAGATGCAGTCTTATATAAAAATTGCATCATGCCATAATAAGCACCTTCACGTCTTACACCATGAACTAACTCATCAACCTCAATAACATCAGGAACAGAAGCATAAGGAAGAATTTGAATTGCTGACATTCCAATACCAACTAAAACTACTACTATAATCAACCATAAATAACTCTTTGCAGAAATCACTAAACATAGCAACAATGAAATACTAATGTATATAGCAGCAATACTATAAACTTTATGTTTTTGATATTTTTCACTCATTTTAACCCAAAACGTAGCAGTAATAATTGCCACAACTAACGGAATAGCAATAAATAACATTGATTCAGCTCCACCGCCAAAACCTAATGTATCATTAACAAAAAATACAAATACAGTAATGATAATATCAAAACCAACTAAACTCATTAAATAATAAGCAGCAGTATTTCTAAATTCTTTTAAACTTAAAAATTGTTTTAAAGTTTTAAAAAATCCATAAGGATTTACTTCTACTTCATCATGTCTTTCTTCAATATTTTTAACACATATCAACATAATAATAGCAGCCAAAGCTCCAAATATCATTGATGAATACATATATGCTTTTGGCTCACTATTAAATATTCCATAGAAAACTGACTCAGTACCATCAGCAAGAACAGCAAAAACTGCAGCACCCAATAATAAACCAACATTAGCACAAATAATACGAATTCCATTCAATGATGTTCTTTCATCATAATCTTTTGTCATATTAGCACTTAAAGCATTATATGGAATATATACAACTGTCCAAATAGTATTAAACAAACAATAAACTAATAAATAATATAAAAATTTTAATGTTTTTGCATCAGTCTTAATAGGAGTCAACCACATTAAAACAAAGATTATGCCAAAGGGAATTGCTCCAAACAGCATATAAACTCTTCTCTTTCCATATTTTGACTTTGTTCTATCACTAATAATTCCCATAGCATAGTCAGTAACCGCATCCCAAACACGAGCTAAAATAAATATAATTCCTGTTAGAAATGGAGAAACACCAGCAACGCTAATAAGGAAATACATAAAATAAAAGTTAATCGTTGCAAACAAAATATTACAAGATAAATCACCTAATCCGTAACAAACTTTTTCTTTAGTTCTAAGTTTTTCCATAAATAAATGTCTCCTTCTAAAATTTTTTTATTAATATAATATAAAATGATTAAAAAGGCAAGTTTTAATCACAAAGTGCCAAATATTATTAAATAATATTTTCTAAATTCATAATTAAACTCTTTGAATTTGTTCAGAAATATTTAATAAATGATCTCCAATTCTTTCTAAATTTATCAATAATGTCGAATAAGAAATAGAACCCTCTGCTGTACATTTAGAATCCGTTAATCTACCTAACATATTATTTCTAAACTTTTCCGTTAAATCATCAATTTGATTCTCATATCCCTTTACTTCTTCTAAAGTTCCTTTGCTAAATACTCTATCTACCATTATATCGATAACTTTCTTAATTTCTGCAATTTCATTTTCAACAGCTGCACTAAACTTTAACTCTTTATCAATAATATTAAAATTCTCATCGCTTAAATTCATTGTATGGTCAGCAATTCTTTCGATATTATTTGAAATAGTTAAATATGCTCCATACGCCTTATTGATATTTACATTTGTTTCATAAGGAAGATAAGCAGTAATATGCTTAATAATTCCATCATTTAATTTATCTATTAAATCTTCATTTTCAATAATTTTTTTACGATTATCATTATTTTTGTTTTGGAAATCTTCAAAACTTAGCTTTAAATTTTCTAAAGATATAGCATACATTCTTTTAATTTCATGTTTAACATTTTCAATATGTAATGAAGTATTACCCATTTTTTGTAAGGTATTGTTTCCAATTTTTATATTAATGTCATTATCTAAATATTGGAAAATAGATTCATTTTCAACTTTTTTATCCGGTAAAATTATTTCTGAAATTTTCACTAAATATAAACCAAATGGTAATAAAATTATTGTAGTAGTGAAATTAAATGTAGTATGCATGGCCGCAATTTGTAAATCAACACCCGTAAATGTATTTTGCATAAAATCAATCAAAGGAGTTACTAAACATAAAATCGTAAAAATAACTGTACCAATAATATTGAACATAAAATGAATTAATGTAGTTCGCTTTGCATTCCTATTTGTACCTATTGAGGCAAGTAATGCAGTAATGCAGGTTCCGATGTTTTGACCAAACAATATAAATACAGCACTTTTTAGTTCAATAGCACCGCTTATTGCTAAAGCTTGTAAAATACCAATAGAAGCCGATGATGATTGAATTACTGCAGTAAAAATAGCACCAACTAAAATTCCAAGAATAGGATTAGAAAATGAAGTCATCATACTTTTAAAAGCATCATTATCTCTTAATTCCATCATAGACTCTGACATCATATTCATACCTATAAACAAAATTCCGAAACCAGCAAATATTTTTCCGATTTCATTTACTGTTGGTTTTTTAATAAACAACATCATAACTATACCAATAATAGCAAATATCGGAGCTATTACGCCAACATCAACCGCAATTAAAAGACCAGTTACAGTAGTACCAATATTAGCCCCCATAATAACCCAAATTGCCTGAGATAAGGTCATCATACCAGCATTAACAAAACCTAATACCATTACTGTAGTAGCCGATGATGATTGAATTATCGCAGTAATTAACGCCCCTACTAAGACACCAATAAATCTATTTGATGTCAATTTTTTTAAGATACTTTTCATTTTACTTCCACAAGCTGTCTCAAGACCATTACCCATCGAATTCATGCCTAACAGAAATAGTGCTAATCCGCCCATCAACATTGCAATATTTTCAAATTTCATATTTACTTTACTCCTTAAAACTATTAAATTTTAAACAGAATCTAATTAATTTTGTGCTTATATTATTAATTTACCATTTTAATTTGGTTCTACTCCCTTTATAAATAATTATCATAAAAATTTTAACATAGACACTATTGATTGTAAATCAAGAAAATAAAACCGCTTATTGATGTAAGCGGTTTAATCATTGAATCTTGACAAAAACTCTTTTGTTCTTTCAATTTTAGGATTCAATAAAACTTCATTAGGCGTCCCTTGTTCTAATATTACTCCCTTATCCAAAAAAATAACTTTACTTGAAACATCAAGAGCAAATTTCATTTCATGAGTAACTACTATCATTGTCATTCCTTCATTAGCTAATTTTTTCATTACTTGCAAAACTTCTCCAACCATTTCCGGATCAAGTGCACTTGTAGGTTCATCAAAAAGAAGCACCTTTGGTTTCATACACAAAGCACGTGCAATAGCCACTCTTTGCTTTTGTCCACCTGACAATGTTGTTACCTTTTTATTATAATATTCTTCAGTTATTCCAACTTTTGTTAATTCTTCTTCAGCAATAATTTCTGCATCTTCCTTTTTCATCTTTTTAATTTTTATCAAAGCTAAAGTGCAATTTTCCAAAACATTTTTATTATTAAAAAGATTAAATGCTTGAAAACACATCCCAATGTTTTCTCTTACTTTATTTATATCTGTTTTTTTATCTAAAATATCTAAATTTTCAAATAAAATTTCCCCCGTAGTTGCTTCTTCTAATCTATTAATACATCTAATCATCGTAGATTTACCAGAACCCGAAGAACCAATTATCGAAACCACTTCACCCTGGTATATATCTAAATTAATATCTTTTAATATTTCTTTACCATCAAACGACTTTGACAAATGTCTAATTGAAATAATTGGTTGTTTGCTTTCCATCGTAATCCTCCTTTAATTACAACTCTTGATATCTTGAACAGGAGCATCAAGTTTCTTTTCAATAAATCCTAAAATTTTAGTAGTAGTATAAGTTAATAACAAATAAACTATTGCACCAACAATCATTTGTTCCATATATTTATAATTAGTAGATGCCGAAATATTTAAAATATAATACATTTCTGTACAACCAATAACGTTTAATACCGAAGTATCTTTAATATTAATTACAAATTCATTTCCAATTGCCGCCATTGAATTTTTTATTGCTTGAGGAAACACTATCAATAACATCGACTTAATATAAGAAAATCCTAATGACCTTGCAGCTTCCATTTGACCTTTATCAATTGAATCTACGCCATTTTTAATTACTTCAGTTAAATATGCTCCCGTATTGATTGAAACAATAATTAAGCCTGCTGTAACTGGTTCCCAATTAAATACCCCAACAAAACCATAAAAAATAATCATAGCCTGTACCATCATTGGTGTTCCTCTAAAAACAGTAACATATATTTTTATAATAAAATTTGATACTTTCTTGATTATTCTAATAAATAAAGTGTCTGATTTATTCACTTTTATTGATCTAATCATTCCCAAAACACAGGCAATAAGAAAACCAATAATTGTACCAATTAGTGAGATTCCTAATGTATATTTTATTCCAGCAAAAAATAAATCTTTGTATTTAGTAATAATCAAGGTAAATGAATCGGGTAAAACCAAATTTAACAATAAGCAAAGAAGTTCATATATATAACCCAATGTATGATCAATTAGCCATTCAAAAGGCACTAATAACGATAACATAGTAACCTATTCCTCATTTGTTGGAGCATTCTTTATTGCTTGCTCCATCAATTTCGTTCTAATATTCTCTGTCAATTTAGTATCTAATATCGTATTAATATCTGCAGTTAATTCGAAATTTTTTCGTACACCAATCGAAACGATTTTATCTTCATCTGCGACAATAAAGCCATTATCAACTATTTTAATATAAGTTAAGTCAGGATATTGACTAACTATCCCCATAGCAACGGGCTCCTCTAAAATCGTAGCATCTACAGTATTATTAACAATAGCATTTACAATTAATGGAACAGTGGCTAAATTATTTCCGGCAATTGCACCATGTTCGACTACTTGTGAAACTAAACTTGCATATATTGTGCCTGTTTGTCCAATTACTTTAGCTCCGGCAAAATCATCAAACGAAGTAGCAGAAGCATACTTAGATGTTTTTCTTAATAATAACACATGGGTTGATTCATAATATTCATTAGTAAAATCTATCGCTTCTAATCTTTCAGGTGTTGGAGACATACCAGCAATAATTACATCAATCAATCCTGATTGTAAATTATTAATTAAAGCTCCCCATTCCAACGCCTTAATTTGAAGTTCTAAATCTAATTCATCTGCTATAATTTTAGCAACTTGAACATCATATCCTTCGGCATAAGCCCCACGAATATTTGATATCGCAACATTTGAATCAGTTGATTTGGTTTCAGTCCAATTAAATGGTGTATAAGTACATTCCATTCCAACAACTAACACTCCTTCTTTAGTTAATCCTGTAGCATTATTACTGCAAGAAGTTGTTAAAGTAATTAATGTACAAACGCTTAATAATAATAGTTTTTTTAATCTCATATATTTCTCTCCCTATCATAGTTAAAAATTAAAATTAAAAGATTGCAATACTATTATTGCAATCTTTGACATAAATATATATCTATAATAGCAAGTAATAGCTCCTCTACATAAATGCAGGAGTCTATAAGATATTTTCTTATAGCCCAACCAATAACTCTACCAAGTTATCATTTCGGCAACTTTGCCTTTCCTTAAATTCAGCGAATGTCTTCTCCAATAAGTACTAATCGTAGCTGCGCCTCTACCTTCTTGAAATATTTAATTTTTATGTTTTATATTAAAGCATTTTTATTATCTATTGTAAAGCACTTTTTAAATTTTTATTCGTTTTTTTATTTTTAATTGACTAAAAACCACTGCAATAAATATCAAAATACAACCAATCCATTCTCTAAACTTCAAAACTTCATCTAATATAATCATTCCGCCAATCACAGCAAAAACAGATTCTAAACTCATCAATAACGAAGCAACACTAGGATTTGTGCTTCTTTGTCCCAAAATTTGCAATGTATATGCTAAAGCACAAGATAGCACACCAGCATACAATATTGACCATTTGGCATCGATTATATTTTCAAACGTAATATTTTCTTTCCAAATCATTAAAATTAATGATAAAAATGCGGCAGTTCCAAATTGCACACACGACATTTGAATACTATCAGCTTTTTGGGCAAAATAATCAACACATAATATATGAAAAGCAAAGATAAACGAACAAATAAATACATAGATATCACCACTACTAATGCTTGAGCCCTTTTTAATACATAAAAAATACAACCCGACTAATCCTATAACAATACTTATCCAAGTATTCCAAGGAACTTTCTTTTTTAAAAATAAACTAAGTATTGGGACAAAAAGAATATATAGTGCAGTTATAAATCCCGCCTTACCAGCACTCGTATATTGAATACCATATTGTTGCAAACTTGCAGCCACAAAAAGAAAAAAGCCACAACAAATGCCACCAATCAAAGAATATTTAGTAAACAATGGTTTTCTATTTTTCTTCTTATTAACTAAAAACCTAACTACAAGATAAACAAATAAAGTAAGTGCTCCCAAAAAGAAACGAAAAACATTAAAAGAAAAAGGTCCGATATATTCCATTCCTTTACTTTGAGCGACAAAAGCAAATCCCCAAACAAAAGCAGTAATTAATAATAATATTTCCCCTTTACATTTTATCTTCATTTTAATACCACTTCCTCATCAAAAAATAAAGTAATTATCTTAATTCATAAATTATAACATATTATTTAACTTCAATCATAAATAAAATTTTATTGTATCAAAAATCCAATATGAAAAACGAATATTAGGATATTTTTCTTCATATGGTTTAAATCGCAAATAAATTTCTTTACCATCACTTGCATCATGATAAATATCCACAAATGCATAATCATAACTCAAATTAGTAAATTGATTCAAATAAGAAAATGCATCCATTTTTATTATTTTTATCTTTTCTTTGTATTTAAATTGATTAAATATATATTTGTTAAATATATCTATTACAACTTGACTTGTTTCAATAATAGTAATTGATTTTACTTCTTCTTTTAAAGAAGCCATGTAAGCAAAATAACCAAGTCCTAGTCCAAAAGTCAAAACATTCCCAAAAGCTTCTTTAATTGGCTTTTCCATTGTATTTATCTCATTAGGAGTAACACTCATCCATAAACGACCATCTTGGAATATTGCAGGAAAATAAAATGGTTTCGAAAAATATCCGATTTGAGGAATCACTAAATCTTTATCATAAATAAAATCATCACATACGAATGCTTCATAAGCTTTATAACAATCATTTTTTATTTCCCAATTATAAAGTTTATGCTTAGTTAATTTTATATTCTTATAATATGGATTATTTTCATATTCATGATAATCTTGCCTATGAATCATTCTTTTAAAATATTTATCAATAAGTTCTTTTTCTTCATCAATTCCTAAAAAGCTAACTAAAAGTAACATAAACGCTTCTTGTTCACTAATTCCTATCTTCATTATTTTACTGATTAATCTTGTATTTATTGCATTTTCATTGTTATTCAAATAAGAACTTAATAATCTAAGAACTCTAAAATTGTTCTCATTATTACTATTCATATATATCTTTTCTCCTTTTAATAATAGCAAAGATATTTAATCTTGTTTTACTTTCTGTGCTTCTTTTTGCTAGAACATTTAATAGCATCAATTGCCAAAACCACAAGCAAAGCATTTAAAGCATTTGCTTCATCAACATCTATAATATAGGTATCAGTAAAATTAAATAGTTGTTTCGTAATCGTAGCAATCACTTTATTGTGATGAATTATTTGATAATCCCAGCCAAACCAATCCCCATAAATTTTCCAATCATTCATATCTACAATTAATTTATCTCCAAAAAAAGTAAACTCTTTAGTTATTGTACCTATTCTATTTTCATTAGCATCATATATATCTAATTTAGGTAAAAAAGTAAACACCTGTTGTATTAACATCCCAACAAATTCACTATTTCGATTATAAATATGAAACTTATGTCCCCATGACATTTTGCCTTCAACCTTGAAATAAACATTACCTCTTTCATCATAAATATCATATGAATCAAACCACGAAAAAAATCTTTGTTTAAATAATAATCTCATAAATAATTCCTTTCATTTACAATGCCATATCGATTACTTTAATACTCCTTCTCCCGAACCAATATTTTCTCCTTGAAGCAATAAATTTTTTACCTTTTTTTGTAATGAAGTATTTTCTTTTAATAAAGAAATATCTGTATTTATTGATGTTTGAAAAAGCCATTGAATAAAATCCTTAGCCTCTACATCTTGCTTTACAATCTCAAATCTATTTTGAAAACTTAAAATATTTGAATCAACATTTAAAAGTTCTCTTAATTTTAAAGATAATAGCCATGAATTACAAATAAATCTACAATTTCTAAAATCTTTAAAATAGTTATTAATAAATTTTTTAGCCTCTTTTATTGAAATATCAACATTTTCTTTATCAAACTTAGCATCAGATGGTATATGTATTTTTATAAATCTATCGCCATCCACATTTTTAAATTCATATTCTAATTCTTTTATTCTAAAAACAACCATACTTAATTGTCTATATGTCCAATAAGCTCTATCAAAAGCATATTCACCAGTTTTTTCCTTACATTCATCAATAAATCTAACAAAGCATTTCATAGTGTCAACAAACACTTGATTTTCAATACCTAGTTTCTCATATTTTTTTCGTACTCTTGTCGCACAAACTAAATATACTGCTAAAATTTTAGTAGAATTGCTATTAAATAAATCATTTAATTTTTCATACGCACTGAACCCAGTTACAGGATTGCAAAGTTCCTCAATGATCTCTTCTATATTAGTAAAATTATATGCTTTTATAAAAGTAATAACTTGATTATACATTATTCTTTGCAATTTTATATCTTCACATAATTTATTAATATCATCAATATTTACTGCATATGACATATTGATTCCCCCATATTTAAATATGTATTAATTATACACTTTTATCGTAATTTAAGATAGTTATTTAGATTAGTTTTGTTACAGCATTTTGTAGTTGTGCTATAATATATCATTGTATGGAGGTAATAATTATGGCTTTAAACTATATAAATGAACTTGTGGAAAAACAAAGAAAGTTCTTTCAAAGTAATAAAACATTATCAATAGATTTTAGAGTTAGTTACTTAAAAAAATTAAAATATCTAATTAATAAATATGAAAATGAAATTGCTATGGCTTTATTTAACGACTTAGGCAAAAGTAATTTTGAAAGTTATATGTGTGAAATAGGTTTGGCTTTATCTGAAATAACATATATGATTAAACATATTAAGAAATTTGCCAAAAGTAAAAAAGTACATACTCCACTATCACAATTTGCTGCTAAAAGTTTTAAAACGCCAACACCATATGGAAATGTACTAATAATCAGTCCTTGGAATTATCCGTTCCTCTTAACAATTGAACCATTAATTGATGCAATAGCAGCAGGAAATACTGCAATAATTAAGCCAAGCGAATATTCAACTAATACCAGTGATATTGTTAATAAAATAATTAGTGAATGTTTTCCTAGTGAATATGTTTCTGTAGTTATTGGTGCTATCGAAGAAAGCCAAATACTTTTAAACGAAAAATTTGATTTTATATTTTTCACAGGAAATCAAAATATTGGGAAAATAGTTTTGCATAGTGCAGCAGATAAATTAGTCCCAACAGTCTTGGAACTTGGCGGGAAAAGTCCTTGTATAGTAGACAATACAGCTAAAATCGAACTAGCAGCCAAAAGAATTGTATTTGGAAAGTTTTTAAATTGTGGACAAACTTGTGTAGCACCAGATTTTATTCTTTGTCATAGTTCGATAAAAAATAAATTAATCATTGAATTAATAAAGCAAATTAAAATTCAATATAGCGATAATCCAATTACTTATGATAAATATGGAAAAATAATTACCGAAAGACATTTTAGACGTTTATTAAATCTAATAGACAATTCTAAAACTATATATGGTGGTAATTATGATATAACAAATTTAAAAATAGAACCTACAATTTTGGATAATGTAACATGGGAAGATAAAATCATGCAAGAAGAAATATTTGGTCCAATACTTCCTATCATAACATATGAAAATATTGATGATATTTATAGTATTTTATCAAGAAAGCCTAAACCATTAGCCTTATATTTATTTACGGAAAATAAAAATAATAAGAAAAAAATCATGGATACCTTAATCTTTGGCGGTGGCTGTGTAAATGATACAATTATTCATTTAGCTACAAGTGAAATGGGATTTGGGGGCGTTGGAGAAAGTGGAATGGGAAAATATCATGGAAAAGAAGGCTTTGATACCTTTTCACATTTTAAGAGTATCATTGATAAAAAAACATGGATAGATTTGCCTATTCGCTATCAACCATATAAAAAGGGAGTTTTTGAAAAATTAATCCATAAATTTTTAAAATAACTAAGTATTATTAATAATGTACAATTTATTTTTTCTTGAACTATTTTATTCGCTTTTTTCAACAAATAAAAATAAAATTTATTGTTTTTCTATCGAGTAAATAGTATAATTAATCTTGTTTTTTTAAGGAGAATTAACATGAAAAAGAAAAATATTTTAAGTTTATTATTAATAAGTTTATTTACTCTTGTAACAGCATGTGATAATACTACAAGTAATTCTACCAACAATGCTGCAAGTAATAGCACAAATAGTTCTACTAATAACACTACAAGTAATAGTGTATCATCTACTTCAAGTAGTAATAATTCTACTTCTAATAATGATGATAATGGTTATTTCAACACAGAAGATGCTGCTCTTTTAAATACTTATTTTGATTTTGAAATACCTTATATTGATTTAGAATATTCAATTGATGATTATACAGAATATTATGGTGATGTTGTTATTACTATCTTATTCTATGATGCTACTGAAGATGACTTCGACAATTATATGACTATATTAAATAATTCTTTTACATTTGATGATGTATATGATGATGGAACTGATTATTGGTATTACTATTCATATTCAAACTTTTTAATTGATGTTTGTTATGACAACTATAGTGAAGATATACCATACATATATTTACAAATCATGGATGAATCATTAGCAGATGACTCTAATGATGAAGTAGTCGAAACACCTGTTGTAAATGGTTATTTTAATGAAGAAGATAGTACTATCTTAGCTACTTATTTTAATTTTACTGTTCCTTGTGCTGGAGAAACATACGAAATTTATGACTATTCTTCATTTTATGGTTACACAGATTTGCTTTTCTATTTAAATTATGTTGAACAAACAGAATTTGATGAATTATTAGAAACAATGAAATCAAACTTCACAGATGATGGTACTGAAGATTATGAAGGATTAACTTATTATTTATTTTCTTGTGAAGATATCTGTATTGATATAGCATATGATGCTACTGGATATGATTATCCATATGTTGTAATGGAAATTTACGAATCTTCAGATAGTTCTTTATAATTAAATATTATGTTTAAAGGATTGATATCTATATTTCATTAGATTCAATCCTTTTTTGATCTTAATAATTTTTATTTTCATTATAAACCCCCTAAAGTTGAATAAATCAACTTTAGGGGGTTACATCAATTTATTATTTTAATCTTTTTATTTATTACTTTCTCTAATAATGTTCTGCCTTTAGTTCACGACTCATTAATTCATTAATAGCATCAGTTGGTTTTTTTCCTTCATAAATCACCGAATATACCGCACTTGTAATAGGCATTTCTATGCCTATTTTTTGACTTTCTTCATGTAAAATTTTACATGAATTGATTCCTTCAACTGTACGAGTATTGTTTTCTAAAAACGCTTGGGCACTATTTGCCTTCCCAATTTCTAATCCTGCTGTGAAATTACGAGAATGATAACTTGAACAAGTTACTATTAAATCACCTAGACCTGTTAAACCTAAATAAGTTCTTTCGTTAGCACCCATCGCTTTTCCAAAACGTACCATTTCTGCAAGTCCTCTTGTCATAATGGCAGCACGAGTATTATCTCCCATTCCTATTCCCATCATTATTCCTGTTGCAATAGCGATAACATTTTTAGTTGCTACCGCATATTCAGCTCCAATTTCATCAGCATGATGATAAACTCTAAAATAAGAATTAGAAAACGCTTGTTGTACTTCAATTGCTAAACTTTCATCAACAGAAACTGAGCATATTGCTGTAAATATTCTTTTAACAACTTCCTCAGCGTGACTAGGACCTATTAAAGAAACAATGCCTCTTATCTTATTCGAATCAATTGATTTTCTGATAACATTAGACAATCTATCATGTGTTTCCACATCAAAACCTTTTGCTACATTTATGATAATTGGCTTACTATTCAAATTAGGAGCGATATCTTCAATTAAACTTTTTTTAATAAAATTAGAAGGAAGAGCTAACACTATCATATCTGTACAATTTAAAGCTTCTTTTATATTTAATGTTGCTTTAATACTTTTGTTTAATTCAACTTCCCCAAAAAATTTGGTATTTTTATGATTATTTTGAATATCATCAACTTCTTCTTTTACAATTCCATAAATCAATGTTTCATGTCCGTTATCTGCTAAAACATTGGCTAATGCACTAGACCAAGCACCTGAACCAATTAATGTTACTCTCATTGTAAATCCCCCTAAATATTTTTTGTACGACATATTAAATGAATTGGTGTTCCTTCAAAGCCAAAAGACTCACGAATTCTATTTTCTAAATATCGTTTATATGTAAAATGCATATATTCCGCATTATTAGCAAATAAAACGAAAGTAGGTGGTTGAATGCTAACTTGACTAGCATAATTTATTTTTATTCTTCCACCATTAAAGTTTGGTGCGGGATTACGCAATTGTGCATCTAAAATAATATCATTTAAAATACTTGTTTGAATTCTTGTTGTTGCACTATCATACGCTAAATTAATTGCATCAAAAATAGTATGTATTCTTTCTTTATTTAATGCTGATACATAAACTACTGGAGCAAAAGTTAAGAATTGAAACTCTTTACGAATGTTTTCAGTATATTTAGACATTGTAGATTGATCCTTCTTTACTACATCCCATTTATTAACTACAATAACTATTGCTTTACCTGCTTCTAAAGCATAACCAGCAATGTTTTTATCTTGTTCTCTTATTCCTGTACTAGCATCTATTACCAATAATACTACATCACTTCTATCAATAGCTCCTAGTGCTCTTAAAGCAGCATACTTATCAATAGCTTCAAATATTTTTCCTCTTTTTTTAAGACCAGCCGTATCAATAACATTATACTCTCTGCCATCTTTTCTAAATGGCGTATCAATAGCATCTCTAGTAGTTCCTTCAATCGAAGAAACAATGACTCGGTCTAAATTTAAAATTGCATTTGTTAAGCTTGATTTACCAACATTGGGTCTACCAATCATGCAAAATTTAATTTGACCTTCAATTTCTTTATCTTTTTTACGTTGAGGCATAACTCTTACAACTTCATCAAGAACATCACCAGTACCAATACCATGTATTCCTGATATTGCAATTGGTTCTCCTACTCCTAATGAATAAAATTCTAGTAATCCAGTAACCAAATGTCCATCATCAATTTTATTAACGGCTAAGACGACTGGCTTACCTGATTTTTGCAAAATTCTAGCAACAAATTCATCATCACTTGTTACGCCGACTCTACCATCAACAATAAAAACAATAACATCAGCTTCCATAATGGCAATATCCACTTGAGCTCTAATTTGAGTTTGAAATGGTTGATCAGATAATTCAATTCCACCAGTATCAATAATTCGGAAATTTTTAGTCAACCATTCTACTTTTCCATATAATCTATCTCTAGTAACTCCAGGTTGATCATCAACAATTGAAATTCTTTCTTTTATTAAACGATTAAAAATAGTTGATTTACCAACATTAGGTCTTCCTATTAATGCAATAACTCCATCAATCATTTTAATCACCTTCTATAATTATTGAATTAGCAATTTCAAGTATTTTATCTGCTGCTTCTTGTGGTGTTAGAAAACTTGTATCTAACATAATTGCATCAAATGCAATTGATAAAGGTGATACTTCTCGATGAGAATCAATTTCATCTCTTCTTTTTATATCAGCCTCTATTTCCTTTAAATCACATTCAATTCCTTTTTCAATATTCTCATCATATCGACGTTTAGCTCTTTGTTCTACAGATGCACTTTGGAATATTTTTAATTCTGCAGAAGGAAATACAGCAGTTCCAATATCTCTGCCATCCATTACAATGCCACCATCTTTTCCTAGTTCTTTTTGTTTTTCAACTAGAACAGCACGAATTTTTGCGTGGGTAGACACTGCAGAAACATTTCTATTCACTTCAGTTCCCCTAATATTTCTTGTTACATCTTTATCATCCATAAAAACTTTACTACCCTTTAATTCAATATTTGTTCTTAAAGCCATTTTATAAAGTTCTTCTTCATTATTAACATCGATTTTTTCTTTTAAAGCTTTATATGTTAGACAACGATACATAGCACCACTATCTATATATATATAATTAAGTTCTTTAGCTACTAGCTTGGCCACAGTGCTTTTACCAGCCGCAGCAGGTCCATCAATAGCTATCGTTATTTTTTTCATTGCATTCACTCTCCAAAAATTAGTCGACAAGCAAGTAGGATAGAGCATCTCTATCCTACAATCATCATCTAACCAACTTATAAATATTATACTTATTTATACTAATAATCTCAAGTGGAAAACTTCTTTTTAAAAATTTTGTATTAATTAATTATATTTTATATAATTGACTTCTTTTTATTGATTTGCTAGACTTCTTGTAGAAGGGATTTTATAGGAATTTATTTATGACTAATAATGAATTAATATTAAGGACAACAAATCTAACTAAAATATACGATTCAAAAAAAGCAGTTAATAATCTTAGCATGACCATTCATAAAGGCGATATTTATGGTTTTATTGGCAAAAATGGTGCTGGCAAAACAACTTTAATGAAAATGATTTTAGGACTTACCTTACCAAATAATGGTGAAATCGAACTATTTGGAGAAAAAAATAATTTAGATAAAAACAGAAAAAGAATTGGTTCTCTCATCGAAGATCCAGGTTTATACAAAGGCTGTACTGCCTTTGAAAATATGAAACGTTTTGCTATTTTGTTTGGAGCTAATGATGAAGAAATAAATAATTTACTAACAACAGTTGGCTTAAGTAAAGTTGGCAACAAAACAGTTGGCGAATTTTCTCTAGGAATGAAGCAAAGATTAGGACTAGCAATAGCTTTAATGGGAAATCCTGAATTTTTAGTCTTAGACGAGCCAATTAATGGCTTAGATCCTGAAGCAATTAAAGAAGTAAGAGATACTATCATCAAAATTAATAAAGAATATGGCGTAACTTTTTTAATTTCCAGTCATTTATTAAGTGAACTTTCAAAAATAGCTACAGTATATGGAATAATAAATGAAGGTATATTAGTCGAAGAAATAAAGGCGAAAGATTTAGAAAAATTATGTCAATCATATTTAAAAATAACAGTTGATAATCCTGAAAAAGCAATTGAAATCTTAAAAAACGAGCTATCAATCAAATCATATTCAATTGAAAAAAATACAATTTTATTATTTGAAAAAGCCGAATTAGCAAGTTATATAAATATGCTTCTTGTTACTCAAGAAATTAAAGTCTCAGAACTAATTCTTAATAAACGAGATTATGAAGAATTCTTTATTGAAAGGATTGGTAAAAAATGCGTAAATTAATTAAATTTGAATATCGAAAATTATTTAAACAAACAAGTTTTTGGGTTTGCTTTATCATTACTTTATGCGTAATATTTTTAAAAGCCGTCGCCATGAACTCTTTAAATTCACTATATGAGAGTGCCGGAATAGAATCACATATTAATCCTTTTGAATTTACAATTGAATTTATCAGCAATTCTTCTTTAGTTCTTATAAGTGGGATTTTTATCGCTCTCTTTGTTTGTGATGATTACACTTGCGGTACAATCAAAAATATTTATAGTAAAGGATATACAAGAAATAAAGTATATTTAGCAAAATATATCGTTTCAGCAACGGGAACTTTCATTATGGCCGGTGCAGCATACATTGTTTGTTTTATTTCTGGACTAATTATTTTCGGGAAAATCGGCAAAATACCAAGCAACTATATATTAATTTTCCTTGCTCAATTGTTTATTTTATTAGGATTTCACACATTTTACTTTTTCATTTCAAATTCTTTAGCAAAAAAGGGTGGTGCTATCGCTATTTCAATTGTAAGTCCTACTGTATTATCATTATTTTTAACTATCATCGATTATTTAACATGGGATTCTAAATCATTTTTCTTTTCTAAATACTGGTTAGAAAGTTTATTATCATCTGTTTCTCAATTTGAAGTAATATCAAATAATTTAATAACAGCATTTATAGGTTCATTTGGATACATAGTATTTTTCTATTTTCTTGGATTTTTAATTAATCGAAAAAAACAATTATAATATTTTAGTTTAGTTGAATTTATAAAATTTCGATTTTACATTGATTTTTTAATTTCTTTCCTATATAATGTAATCATATTTAAAAGGAGGCTACTTACTATGGCTAAAGCAACAGTTGATAAATCAGTATGTATTGGTTGTGGAGTTTGTACTGCAATTGCTAGTGCAGTTTTTGCATTAGGTGCTGATGGACTTGCAGAAAACGTTTTAGGTGATGAAGTACCTGAAGATGCTATTGATGCAGTAAATGAAGCAAAAGTTTCATGCCCTGTAGAAGCTATTTCTGTTGAAGACTAATTTAAGTCTTAATTAAGGAAACTAAAAAAAGTCAGTTTAATTACTGACTTTTTTTATTTATTATTTTAGTAACAAAAATTAAAATTATAAAAGCGATTATCAACAAAAAGATACTAAAATAAAAAACCCATAGCTGATGACTATCTTGATATAATACACCACCAATTAATGGTCCAATAACACTTCCTAATGAAATGAATGATTGCCTAATCCCTAGAATTACACCTCTTTTATCTTTAGGAGCAGCTTTTGCAATATAGGAAGTTTCCATTGAAGTTCCTACACTTTTCGCCATCATATAAACCATAAAAGGAAGATACAATAATATCATTAAATATTTAGATGGTAAGAAAAATGTCAATGATAACATTATCACACTAATAACTATTGTTATTATAAAAGCAATATGATATTTTTCTTTAATTCTTTTTTGCAAAAAAGGAATCATTACAATATTAGCTATAACTCCCAATATACCAGATACCAAAACAATATTAGCTAAATCATCAGGAGTATTACCAATATCAACTACATAAATATCCAAATATTTAGAAATATTATTTTGAGCAATTGAAATAATAGTTAATGTTATCATAAATATTAATATAGCTATATCAATACCTTTAAAATCACTTACTGAAGCATACTTTTTCTTAATCTCATTCTTTTCTAATAAATGTTTTTCTTCTTTACTGAATGCTAAAAAGGCTAAAAATGCCACAATTACGCATATACTAATTTGGAAAATAAAAACATCTTTGATTAAAAAATTTAAATATGTATAAAAATAACCACCAATTTTATACCCTAATGATGACCCTAATATTTGTAAACATGTAAATAGCATTACATATTTCATTCTATCATCTTTAGGAGATATATCTACCAAATATGTAATAAATAAAGTTAGTGGAGCAGCAACAAAAAATCCAGATAAAAAACGATATATCATAATGATTAATGGATTAAATGCAGCAAAACCAAATAAGAATTGAGCAATTGCATAACCTAAAATTCCAATTGTCATTAATTTTATACGTCCAATTTTATCACTTAATGTTCCCCAAGTAATCGCTCCTACAACCTGCCCTAATGACATCATTGAAAAAAATAAGCCAAAATAAACTGAATTTAGTTCTAAATTTTTAACATATATGCTTGTTACCGGATGGATTAAATTGATGGATATATGAAACAATAGATAGATAATAAATAAAAATATATATTTCTTTCGCATTTCTTTCACCTTACCAAATCTATATTAGTATAAACTATTTTCCTGCTTTTTTAAAGATTTAGTTAATACTTCTACTTACTCTTTTTCTGCATCCTTTTTGCAGTAGTATTTATCACTTTAACCAAAGGTTTATAGACAAAAAATACAATTATCATAACAATTATATTTTTTATAACATTAAAAGGTAAAATCCCCATAAATATTAAAGGCCAACCAACATTATTCAAACTAGGTAATGCTACTCGACACATAGCAAGTAAAGCTTCTTTATTGCCATTAAAATAAAATTCAACATAAAATGGAATCATAATAAAATAATTTATAAAACAAGCTAATATAATATGAGTTATAAAACTAATCGCCATTCCTCCAATTGCCCCACCAATTGTTCGCTTTTTTTTATAAATTAGTGTAGCTGGTAAAACAATTGTAATACCTAATACTATATCAGATAATTCCCCAACATATGCGGTACTTGATGATGTTAATAATAGCTTAACTAATACTTTTACAACTTGAATCATTGAGCCGACAAATGGTCCATATGCAAAACCAGCAATTAGTGCAGGGACATCTGAAAAATTGATTTCTAAAAAAGCAGGCAAAAACGGAAGTTTAAATTTAAAGAATGCATAAAATAAACCCGATATCGCACCAAACGCTGCAATCGCAGTCATTTGTCTAACTTTATTTTTTCCCATACTCTTTATCCCCCTTTTTTTAAATAAAAAAAGTATGATTAAAAATCACACTCAGGCTAAAGATGACATAAGTCTCTAACTTCTTCCATCCAGACTTTACTGTCGCTACTAGAATTGCACTAGTTCCTGCTAAGATAGCTTGCGGAGTTTACCGCCGATTGGGAATTTCACCCTACCCTGAAGTTGATTTATATTGATATTATATTACCGAATAATTTATTTTGCAATACTGATAAAAAAACACATTGAATTTTTCAAAAATCAATGTGTTTTATTTTTTTATTATAAGAATCTTTTAATATCAATATAGAAATAAACATTGTTAAAGTTTCCGCAATAGGAAATGTCCACCAAACAATATCAACTACATCAGTGGAAAAAGTAAATAAATACGCTATTGGAAACACAAAAATAACTAATCGTAATAAGGATATTATTAATGGTCGCACTCCATAATTAATTGATTGCAATATTCCTTGAATGGCAATAGAAACTCCCATAAATGTAAAACCTATGCTTGATATTCTAAGTGCCTTTGTACAAACTTCAATTATTTCTTTTGTTGATTCTCCAGTCAAACCAAACAAATTTGTTAAAGGTAAGGCAAATATTTCAAATAATATTGATAATAATATCATAACTATCATAGTATTTTTAATACCATATTTTATGCAATCATCTATTCTTTGCTTATCTTTCATTCCATAATTAAAAGATAAAATTGAAATTATAGTATTAGATAAGCCAAATGCTGAAAATAATGCTATTTGTTGCATTTTATAATAAATCCCAAATGAACCTATTAAAACAGTCTGATTAACATTAGCTAATCCCAAAATTGCATTCATACCAGCCATCATAACAGCAAGTAAGCCTTGCATAAGAGCAGCAAATATTCCGATACTATAGATTTCTTTAATTAATTGATATTCAGGCTCTATATACTTTATATTCCCATCAATTTCAACGTTCTTCCTATAATGAAAATACATCGCCACAAACAAAGAAATAAATTGACCTATTACAGTTGCCCACGCTGCACCAGCAACCCCCATATTTAATGGATAAATAAATATATAATCCAGAGCAATATTAGTTATCGCTCCAGAAATCTGAGAAATTGTCGAAAGCATTGTTTTTCCTGTTGCTTGTAAAAATCTTTCATAAATCGTATAACCTATCGAACCTAAAGACAAACAAGTACAGATTTTCAAATACGAAGTCCCCATTTTTAATACTTCATTATCATTAGTAAATAATGAAATAAACCATTTTGAACCAAATAAACCAAACAACAAAAATACTAAATAAATACATAATCCAATAAATATGCCATTACCTGCAATTTTATTTACTTTATTTTTGTTATTTTCACCTAAACTTTTTGATAATAAAGCATTTAAACCAACACCAGTACCAACCCCAACAGCAATAATAGCTATTTGAATTGGAAATGCATAGGTCAATGCCTGATTAGCTATTGCACCTTTTTCACCTATATTAGCGACGAATATACTATCTACAACATTATATAATGCTTGAAGTACCATTGATATAATCATAGGTAATCCCATTTTCCAAAATAATTTATT
>CAZYEI010000019.1:0-26245 GCA_964646425.1 uncultured Eubacteriales bacterium
ACTCACATCCCTTTCACGGATGCATTCACGGGTTCGAATCCCGTACAGGTCACCATAAAAATTATACTTGCTAATTTAAGTTGATTATGCTATAATCATTACTGCAAATAGCAACAGTGCTGACTTAGCTCAATCCGGCAGAGCAACTGATTTGTAATCAGTAGGTTGTAGGTTCAATTCCTATAGTCAGCACCATTTTTTTCAAGTGACACTTTTTATTTTTAAAAAGTGTTTTAATATACATATGCGGGATTGGCGAAATTGGTAGACGCACTAGACTTAGGATCTAGCGGGGAGACCCATAAGAGTTCGAGTCTCTTATCCCGCACCATTGTGGTAAAAAAAACTTGATTTGATAAGAGAATCAAGTTTTTTTGTTTTTATTGTAGTTAATATCAAAGTTATAGTGTTCAAACTTTTTTGATTTCTAAAGCGAAAATATAAAAATATTCATTAAATAGTACAAATGATAGCAATCTTTTAATAATCACTTTAATTTTATAGACTAAATTGCACATTCTTTTAAAAAAAGAGTTTTAAATATAAATTTAATAATTTTTTTAATTATAAATAAACTATTTATTTTCGTTATATAGCCTACCTTGATAAGTGCTTCTTTTTGAAATTTCTTTATCAATTCCATTAATAACATTTATCTTTTTTAATGACCATTTTGGAACGATTAGTTTATTAGCATAAGGGTCGCCAGTTACTCTCTCTATGATAATATTAGGATTAAGTAATTCAAGTTGGCAAATGACTATATCGATATATTCCTCCATTGACAAGATATGAAATTGATTTTTTTGATATAATTTTGCTAGTGGTGTATTTTCTTCGATAAATAGCGAATGAAATTTAATTCCTTGTATATCAAGCTTATTTAAAAATTCAATAGTATTTATATTATCTTCCTTTGTTTCATATGGAAGACCATTGATAATATGAACAGCTACATCAATATTTCTTTCTCTTAAATTAGTTACTGCTTTGATAAAAACATCATTTGTATAACCACGATTAATGAATTTAGCAGTGTTTTCATTTGAAGTTTGAAATCCCAATTCAATAGTTAATTTTTTTCTTTGAGCAATAGAATATAAATAGTCTAAAATATCATCATCTAAGCAATCGGGACGAGTTGCAATTGTTATTTCAACTACTTCATCAAAATTGATAAATGGTTCATATATTGTTCTTAATTTTTCAACATTTGCATATGTATTTGTGTATGATTGGAAATATGCAATATACTTTGGGTTTTTCCATTTGTTTTTAAGCATATTTTTAACAATTTCAAATTGTTGCATTAGAGAAATAGAAGAACTTATATTTTCATCACTTGAGCCATTGCTACAAAAAATACAACCAGTATTATTGATTTTTCCATCTCTATTTGGACAGCTAAATCCAGCATTTAATGAAATTTTAGCTACTTTACATTTATATTTTTCTTTTAAGGCGTAGTCAAAAGTTTTATATCTTTTATTGTTATATGAATATGGAAAAGGATTGTTCATTGATAATCACCGAAATAATAATAGCATAATTTAGTTGAAAAATGTAGGCAAAAACATAACTTTATTATTTGATTATGAATATTATGTAATGGTGGTTTGCTATGATAAAGGTTATTAAATTTGGTGGTACAATTATAAATCATGAAAAGTATCAAAAAAATATAATGAAAATTATAAATCAAGAATTAAAAGATAAAAATAAAATTATTATTGTTGTTAGTGCTATTGGCAGAAAAGGAGAACCTTATTCTACTTATTCATTGAATAAATTAGGTGAACATTTAAAAGATAAAGATAAAGCAGAATTGTTATCATATGGTGAAAGACTATCAGCTTTTGTGTTTTTTAATTATTTGTTAGAAAATAATTATCAAGCTATGTTATTACGCTTTGATGAATTGGGAATATTATTAAATGGTGATTATTTGAATGGAAATTTACTTTCTTTAAATAATGAAATTTTGAAAGAAAAAATAAAAATATATGATATAGTAATTGTTCCAGGTTTTATCGGAAGTAACAAAGAAAATGAAGTGATTTTATTGGGAAAAGGTGGTAGTGATTTAACTGCTATATATGTTGCTGAAATGCTAAATATAAATAATATTGATTTATATAAAGATGTTAGTGGAGTAATGAGTGGTGACCCCAAAATAATCGCAGATCCTTTAACGTTAGAGTATTTAGATTATGATGAATGTTTAACTTTTGCAAAATGTGGTGCTTCGATTATTCAAGAAAAAGCGATATTAGAAGCTAAAAAAGCACATATTATAATTAATGTTTGTTCAATAAACACATTAGAAAAGAAGAGCGAAATAGGTAATAAATCTTCTAATTTAAAAATAAAGGGTATTATGTCATATAACGACTCGATTTTCATCATCGGGAATATTAAAATGCTTGATTGTAATGAAATTTATCAATTATTAAAATTCTATAATTTTAGATGCGAAGATAGTTTTAAAAATAAAGATTATTTAGAATTAAAATTACAGGAAGGAAAAAGAAATTTTGCAATGAATATTTTACATCATCATTTCATTAGCAATAAAATAAAATAGAAATCATATAATATAACTGGTGATATGATGAAAAGGTATAAAATTGGTGTGATTGGAGCATCTTCGATTTTAGGTAAAAATATTTTGAAGATTTTGATAGAAAAGAATTTCCCGTATTCATTTATTAGGGCAATCTCTTATTCTAATGAGCAAAAAGAAATAAAAATAGATGATTATCAATTTTCTTTAACTAATTTAAGCATTGATTCTATTAAAGATTTAGATATTGTATTTATTGTTTTAGAGAATCATAATATTGATGAATATTTTACTTTTATTAAAGAGAATAATAAATATGCAATTATTATTGAAAATTTATTAAATCACATTAATATAAACTCAATTAATATAGAAAACATATCAAAAGATGATAATATTTTAAAATGCCCTTTAGTTAATTCATTAGTAGTGAAAAAAATATTTGAAAATATAGAAATTGAAACATTAGAAATGTCATGTTTTCATAGTTCAATAGAACATGGCGATGAAGGAATTTACGAAATGAATCAGCAATATATTGATTATTTTAATTATAAGCCCTTAATTGCCAGAGTATTTCCAAATGTTAATGCTCATCATATACCTTTGGCATTTAATATGATTCCGTTTACTAATAATTCATATGAAGTGCGTTTTAAGGATGAAGTATATCGTTTAATAAATAAAATATCAAATATCGTAACAGTAGATTTTTATATTCCTTCATTTTATAGTAGTGCAATTCAATTTAAAGTTTTAACAAATCAAACTAATGAATTATTAGACAATTTAAAACATAATAATGATATAAGAATTTTTGATAATAATTGCCCTACATTATTGGATGGCGAAGGTACAAGTATAATTCAGATTGGTAATTTAAAAAACAATAGTAATGAAATTAGTTTTTTTGCAACTTTTGATGTTATTAAATTAGTAAGCAACAATGCTTTGAAAATGATTGAAAAGAGGATAACTTATGATAATATTTAGTAAATATGAAGCAACAGGAAATGATTTTATCATAATTGAAAATCTTCAAGGCTATAAAAATGAAGAGTTATCAGATTTAGCAAGAAAAATATGTGATCGGCATTATGGTATAGGAGCTGATGGAGTTTTATTTTTATATAATACTGAATATAAAAATTACTTAAGAATATTTAATGCGGATGGAAGTGAAGCTTCAATATGTGGCAATGGACTTAGATGTGCAGCTCTACATATTAGACTCGAAGGTTGCAATGAAAAGAAAATTAATATAAGTACATTAAGTGGAGAAAAGAAAATTTCAATTGATCAAAATATTATTGGGGTCGATATGGGGATACCTAAAGTAGTTAAAACTGTTAGAGATGTTTTTCATGGATTACATTATAGTGTAATAGATGTTGGAAACTTGCATGCTGTTATTGAAGTGAATGATGTAAGAGAAATAGATATAGAAGAATTTGCTAATAAGAATTTTAGACATAACCAATATAATATAACCTTTGTTTCATTAGGACAAAAGAAAGATGTTCTAAATGTGAGAGTTTATGAAAGAGGTGTGGGGGAAACATTAAGTTGTGGTAGTGGGAGTTGTGCTGCATTTTTCTATTTAAGAATGCAGGATAAAGTTGGAAGGCATGTATTAGTTAATTTAGATGGCGGTACTTTGAATATTAGTGAGGGAAATAATCGACAAATAATATTAAAGGGGCCAGCTACATTAGTTTTTAAGGGAGAATATATTAATGATGAATAATATTATTGCCAAAAGAATTTTTAAGCAAGAGGGATATAGATTTACTTCTTTAATGGAATTAAAGAAAATGATAAATAGAAATTCAAATAGAAAGATGCTTGATTTTGGAATTGGAGAGCAAGATTGCGGAGCTCCTAAAGAAGTAATTGACATATTAAATAAAGAAAGTTTAAATCCACTTAATCATATCTACAGTGATAATGGAATTGAAGAATTTAAAAGAGCTATTTCAAATTATTATTTTGAAGAATATGGATTGTATTTTGATCCTAATACTGAAATAAATCATTGTATGGGGATAAAATCTAGTTTATGCATTTTACCTTTGTGTTTGTGCAATCCTGGAGATTATGTTTTAATTACTAAACCTGGGTATGTTGTTTTAGAAAATATGGCAAAATGGATTGGAGCAAATATAGTTTATTTAAATATAAATGAAGATAATGATTATTTATTTTCTATAGAGAATGTCGATGAAAAAATATTAAAAAAGACAAAAATTTTATATATGAATTACCCCAATAATCCAACTGGTCAAGTTGCAAATAAAGATTTTTATTTAAAAATTATAAAATACGCTAAAAAATATGGATTTTTAGTAGTGAATGACGCTGCATATATTGATTTAACATTTGATAAAAAAGATAAATTATTGTTTATGCAAGTTGATGGTGCAAAAGATGTAGGTGTTGAAGTTTTTTCTTTCTCAAAAGGTTATAATATGACTGGATTTAGAATAGGATATATTCTTGGAAATAAGGACATAATTAAAGCGTTTAAACTTGTAAAAGATAACATGGATTCTGGTCAGTATATCCCAATTCAAAAATGTGCAATACAAGCTTTAAAAGAAAAAGATTTTTTAAAAAATAATTGTCAAAAAATAAAAAATAGACATTTAAAATTTTATGATATTTGTCAAAAAGTTAATTTAATCACTAAAATTCCTAAAGCAACATTTTATCAATTTGTAAAAGTGCCAAAAGTAATTAATTATCAAGATAAGATAATTAATATAAATATTGCTTCTGATTTAGCAATGTTTTTCTTAAAAGAATTGCAAATAATGACTATTCCTTATGATGAAAGTAATTGTTTACGTTTTTCAATGACTTTTAGTGTTGATACTGAAAAAGAAGAAGATGATTTTTTTAATGAATTAGAAAATAGATTGAAAGCTTGTAAATTCGTTTATTAAAAGAACTGTAAAATCTTGAGCTTTTTTGAGATTTTACAGTTCTTTATTTATGAATTTGTGGATATTTTGTTACTGCTTATATCAATTGATGGATAAATTATGGATGATATATCATTATTTGTTGAAGATGTATTTATATTTGGAGTAGAATCTGTTTTGCTAGAAGATGGTATTCCAGTTGTTGTAGAATTAGTTGAATTTGAATGTGATGATATATCGTGTGTACATGAACTTAGAAAGAATATTTCCATTATTAAAGTTGCCAAAAAAAGTTTTTTCATTATATCTATACTCCTTTCATGTATATTTTTAGCATTCAAAATAAATATATTCATGACTATTTCTTCCAAAAAATATTTGCATTGATGCTCAAATATTTCTATAATTATTATTGTTTGAATGTGGGAGTGATATTAATTGAAATATTTAATATTTTCTGATTTACACGGTTCTTTAGAAAAAACAAAATTTATCTTGGATATTTTTAGAAAAAATAAATTTGACAAAATGATTTTTTTGGGAGATTTATTATATCATGGCCCTAGAAATGATTTACCTCAGACTTATAATCCCAGAGAAGTTGCTAAATTAATTAAAGAATATAAGGAACATATAATTTTTATTAAAGGCAATTGTGATGCTGAAGTTGATGAAATGATTATCGAAGCTTCAAAACCATTTTCACAATTTTATACTTTAAAAATTGGAAATAAAAACTTTTATTTTACTCATGGACATCATTTGTCAAAATATAATCCTGATAAAAAATATGGGATAAATGATATTATTATATATGGACACTATCATCTATTTGATATAGCTAAGGTTAATGGTGCTACTTATATTAATGTTGGTTCAATAACTTTACCAAAAGATAATATATATGGATATGCTACTATAGATGAAAAAAGTATTAAACTATTTGACATTGAAAATAATTTATTAAAAGAATATAAATTTAATGATTAAATATAAAAAAATTACTCATACTTATAATATAAGGAGGGTAAATTAATGGATTTTAAAAGTTCGCAAACATATAAGAATTTACAAGTTGCTTTTTCTGGAGAATCTCAAGCAACGAATAAGTATTATTATTTTGCTCGTGAAGCACAAAAAGAGGGATATGAACAAATAGCTGCAATTTTTTTAGAAACTTCTTTGAATGAAAGAGAACACGCTAAGATGTGGTATAAAGAATTGGGAGAGATAAATGATACAATTGAAAATCTTTTATCTGCAGCTAAAGGTGAAAATTATGAGTGGACAAATATGTATGCACAATTTGCGGAAGAAGCAGAAAAAGAAGGATATTCAAGAATTGCAAGACTTTTTAGAAATGTCGCTGAAGTTGAAAAAAAACATGAAGATAGATATCTTGCATTAATGGAAAATGTTAAAAAAGGTAAAGTTTTTGAAAAAGAAAAAGAAGTGAAATGGAAATGTCGCAATTGTGGCTATATTCATTATGGTAAGAAAGCTCCAGAAAAGTGTCCAACATGTTTACATCCAAAATCATTTTTCGAAGTTGAATGCGATTGTTATAAATAAAAATATTTTATTGATGGCAAGGGTTGTTTAAAACACTTGCTTTTTTTATCAGTATAAATGATGTATAATATTGCTATAGAGGTAATAATTATGAATCATAAAGAATTAAAATTAAATAAAAAGAATACTATTTATATAGGCTTTGCATTTTTCGCTATTTTAATGTTATGGCAAATCTATAACAATTATTGTCCCATTATTTTAGAATATTTATTAAATAGTAAATTTGAAGGACAAAAACTATATTATATAATAGGTGTAATTATGGCATTAGATAATTTGGCATCATTAATAATCATGCCTTTAGTGGGAGTTTTATCCGATAAGACAAAAACAAAATTCGGTAAAAGAATGCCGTATATTTTAATTGGAATGTTGGCTTCCTTGATAGTATTTCCATTTATTGCATTAATGTTTGTTTGGAATTCGCTTGTTGGCGTGATTGTTATGATGTTGTTATTATTAATAATTATGCAAAGTTATCGTTCTCCAGCAGTTGCTTTAATGCCGGATATAACTCCTAAGCCGTTAAGAAGTAAAGCAAATGGAATTATTAATTTGATTGGATATTTTGGTGCTGTATTTGCTGCAGTACTAGGAATGATTTTTTCGATTAATGATAATGCAGATATTACAGTAGCACAAGAAAAAATAGTTATTCCATTCTTAATAACATCCTTTTGTATGATTGTTATTATGCTATTATTATTTTTTAAATTTAGAGAAAATCAAGTGTTGGCAGAAATGAAAGAAGATATTGCACTTGGTGAAAAGTATAGTGAAAATGTTAATAAAGTTGAAGAAAATAAACCTTTGACTAATGAAAATAAGAGAAATCTTTTCTTGATACTAATTAGTATTTTCTTTTGGTTTTTATCATTTAATGCAGTTGAAACATTTAATTCATTGTTTTCTAAAAATATTTTAGGAAATTCTGGTATTCATAGTACTTTTACGATTATTTTGACATTTAGTTCGATTATTACATTTTTATTTGGCTCAAGTATTTCCTTAAAAATTGGAAGAAAATGGACTATTATTATCGGATTAATTTGCTTGGTATTTGGCTTTGGAATATTTAGCATTTATACATATACAATAGCTCCTAATTATATTTGGCTAGTTTATATTTTAACAATAATTATTGGAATGGGTTGGGCATTGGTTAATATTAATTCATATCCAATGATTGTAGAAATGGCTACATCTTCAAATATAGGTAAATATACTGGATATTATTATAGTGCATCAATGTTGGCTCAAACTATTACTCCAATATTGATTGGACTAATTATGTCATTTAATGATACTGGATTAAAAGCATTATATATTTATAGTTCTATCTGTATGTTAATAGCTTTATTAATTTTTTATTTCGTTAAAGAAAATAAAGAGATGAAGGAAAAATTAAAAAAGAGTGCTAGTAAAAAGGGGATAGAATTATTAGATATTGACGAATAATCATTTTAACAGAAAAAGACTCTTTGGAGTCTTTTTCTGTTTGGAAATATCATGGTTTTATGCTAAAATAAATAATTGGTGATAAAAATGATGCAAGTAAGTAATATTTCTTTACAATTTGGTGGAAGAGTTTTATTTAAAGATGTTAATGTTACCTTTAGTAAAGGTAATTGTTATGGAATAATTGGTGCTAATGGTGCAGGAAAAAGTACATTTTTACGTATTTTGTCAAATGATTTAGAACCAAATACAGGTGATGTAACAATTGATAAAAATGAAAGAGTTTCAATATTAAAGCAAAATCAAAATGCTTTTGATGAATATACATTGATTGAAACTGTTATTATGGGACATCAAAGATTAAAAGAAATTTCTGATGAAAAAGATGCATTATATACCAAAAGTGATTTTAATGATGAAGATGGCGTAAGAGCAGCAGAACTTGAAGCAGAGTTTATGGACTTAAATGGATGGGAAGCGGAAAGCGATGCAGCTTATTTGCTTAATTCTTTGAACATTGATGAAGAATATCATTATCAATTAATGAAAGATATAGATTCAAAAATAAAGGTGAAAGTATTACTTGCACAAGCATTATTTGGTAATCCAGACATTTTAATTCTTGATGAACCAACTAATCATTTAGATGCTAAAACATCAAGATGGTTAGAAAATTTCCTTTTAAATTTTGAAAATTGTGTAATTGTAGTATCACATGATAGGCATTTCTTAAATAAGGTATGCACTCACATTTTAGATGTAGATTATGGTAAAATTTCTTTATACTTAGGTAATTATGACTTCTGGTATGAAACATCACAATTATTATTGAGACAACAAAAAGATACAAACAAAAAATTAGAGCAAAGGGTTAAAGAACTTCAAGAATTTATTGCTAGATTTGCTGCTAATGCTTCAAAATCAAAACAAGCAACATCAAGAAAAAAAGAATTAGAAAAAATAACTTTAGAAGACATTAAACCATCATCGAGAAAATATCCATTCGTTGATTTTAGATTTGAAACTGAAATTGGAAATGATGTTCTTTTGGTGGAAAATTTAACTAAAAAAGGATTATTTTCTAATTTAACATTTAGAATGAAAAAGGGTGATAAAATTGCTTTTTTAAGCAAAAATTCATTAGCCATTACTACTTTATTTGAGATTTTAGCGGGAAATGATAAAGACTATCAAGGTTCTTTTAAGTGGGGGAAAACTATAAATGCTAGTTATCTCCCAAATAATAATCAAGAGTTTTTTGATAATTGCCCTCTTTCTTTAGTGGATTGGTTGCGTCAATATTCAAAAGAAGATGATGAAACATATATACGTAGTTGGCTTGGAAGGATGTTGTTTTCGGGAGAAGAAGCCTTGAAAGAAGCTAATGTTTTATCCGGAGGAGAAAAAGCTCGTTGTATGTTGTCTCGTATGATGCTAAATGCTGGAAATGTTTTATTAATGGATGAACCTACAAATCATCTAGATTTAGAAAGTATCACTGCATTAAATAAAGGAATGATAAATTATAAAGGTTGTATGTTATTTACAACTCATGATCATGAAATATTACAAACAGTAGCAAATCGAATTATCGATATTGATGATGAAAGTCGTTTTGATAAAGAAATGACTTTTGATGAATATCTTGAATTAATGCATAAATAAGTAAATATCGTGATTTTTTAATAATTATTTTAAATTGCATATTAGAAACACTAATATGCAATTTTATTTATAAAAAACTTAATGTTTGATAAAATTGAACTTTTTTTAATAAATATAAAAAAGAATATTGAATTATTTTTTAAAATATGTATAATATTTTCGTTATTATAAAATTTTAGTTTAATATTACTAAACTTGGTCAAAGGGGTGATTTAGATGGATTTAGGTCAAAAGATAAAACAACTTAGACAAATTAATGAATTAACTTTAGCGGAACTTGCTTCTCGTACGGAGCTTACCAAAGGATTTTTATCACAACTTGAAAATAATCTTACTTCTCCATCTATTTCTACTTTGGAGGATATATTAGAAGCTTTAGGAAGTTCACTTGCTGAATTTTTTTCAGATGCCAAACAAGAAAAATATATTTTTAGGAAAAAAGATTTTTTTGTCGATGAAAAGGATAATTACATTATAAAATGGATTGTTCCAAATGCTCAAAAGCAAGAAATGGAACCGATTTTGCTTGAATTAAAACCTGGATGTATCTCTGATGTAATGGAGCCTCATTATGGAGAAGAATTTGGCTATATATTAGAGGGGAGTATTAGACTTATTTATGGTAAAAAACGAACCACTCTGCATGAGGGAGAAACTTTTTATATAAATGGAGAAGCAAAACACTATTTAGAGAATCATACTAATGAAATTGCAAAGATTCTTTGGGTGTCTAACCCACCATCTTTTTAAAGTAGGAGGATTATTGTATGTCTAATGATAAAAAACAAGAACATTTAATTGAATTAAAAAATGTTAGAAAAGAATTTGATGGCACTGTAATACTTGAAAACATTAATTTATATATTAATGATGGCGAATTTGTTACATTTTTAGGACCATCTGGTTGTGGTAAAACAACAACTTTAAGAATGATTGCGGGATTTGAGATACCTACTAGCGGAGAGATATTATTGAACGGTGAGGATATTACAAAATTACCTCCTCATAAAAGACCGGTTAATACTGTATTTCAAAGATATGCTTTATTTCCTCATTTAGATGTCTATGATAATATTGCCTTTGGTTTAAAATTAAAAAGAATTGAAGAAGAAGTGATTGATAAAAAAGGTAATAAAATTATTAAAAAAAGAAAATTAACTAGCGAAGAAATTGATGCAAAGGTTACTAAAGCTTTACAAATAGTTGATCTTGAGGAATTTGAATGGCGTGATATTTCAACTTTATCCGGAGGTCAACAACAAAGAGTAGCTATTGCCCGTGCGATTGTTAATGAACCTAAAATCCTATTACTTGATGAGCCTCTTGGAGCTTTAGATTTAAAGATGCGAAAAGATATGCAAATTGAGTTGAAAGAAATGCATAAAAAACTAGGGATTACATTTATATATGTAACGCACGATCAAGAAGAAGCATTAGTAATGTCTGATACAATTGTTGTCATGAATGATGGAGCAATTCAACAAATTGGAAAACCAACAGATATATATAATGAACCTAAAAATGCTTTTGTTGCAAATTTTGTTGGCGAAAGCAATATTTATAATGGCACCGTTATAAAAGAAAATGTTGTAAGATTTTTAGGTACAAGTTTTCCATGTGTTGATAATTTTCCAATTAATGAAAAAGTTGATGTTGTAGTTCGTCCTGAAGATGTAAAAATTGTAAAAGAAGGAACAGGACTTGTAAATGGAAAATTAGTTAATAAAATATTTAAAGGATTAAATTATGAATATTTAGTAAAAGTTGGTAAAAATGAAGTATATATTCAAGATACTAAAAACATTGAAGTTGGAGGAAATGTTGGCATATATATTGAACCTGAAAATATTCATATTATGAATAAAATTTTCAAGAGTAATATCTATGATGGATATATTACTTCTGATTTAAAAGTTAATTTTGCAGGTGCTGATTTTGAGGCTGATATTTCATCACTATTTCCAGGTTCGCATATTGATGAAGAGGGTAATTTAGTTGATAGTCATGGGGAAATTTTAGATGTCGAAGATAAAGATGTTATTGTTGAAGTAGATATGCATGACATTGAAATTATAGATAATGATGAAGATGGTACAATTGCTGGGGAAATTGTTTCTATTATTTATAAAGGAGACCACTATCAAGTTATAATTCGTACTGAAGATGAAGATGATTTTGTTGTTGATACAGAATATACATGGAATGAATTTGACCGAGTTAGTGTAAAGATTGCTAAAGAAAAAATAAAGTTATCATTGAAAGTTGAGACAAAAGCACGTGTTAAAATTTAGATTTACGAGAAGACATTTATCTATTCCTTATGTTTTATTTCTTTTATTCTTTGTGGTTGCTCCAATGATTTTAATTATTGGCTATGCATTCAAGGGTGAAAGTGGAAATATAACTTTAGATAACTTTATTACATTTTTTCAATCAAAAAGCAATCTTGATACATTTTATATTAGTATTATTATTTCACTTGCTAATACATTTTTATGCTTGTTAATAGGTTATCCAATTGCGTATATATTGAGTAACAAAAAATTTAATAAGAGTAGTGTTATTGTTATGTTATTTATTATGCCGATGTGGATAAACTTTGTTTTGAGGACTGGTGCTACAAGAGAGTTATTATATTGGATTGGTCTAGATGGTGGAAATCATCCGATTATTGCGACAATGATTGGCATGGTTTATAACTATCTTCCGTTTGCGATTTTACCTTTATACACTACAATGTTAAAGATGGATCGTTCTCAAATGGAAGCAGCCAGTGACTTAGGGGCTAAACCGTTTCAAGTGTTTTATAAAGTAATTTTACCAATGACAGTGCCTGGAATTGTCAGTGCATTTACAATGGTATTTATGCCAACGATGTCATCATATGTTATCGCTGATGTTATGAGTGAAAATCAATTAATGATTATTGGAAATTTAATTCAACTTAATTTCGATCAAGGATTATGGGGGATTGGTAGTGCTATTGCTTTAATCATGCTGGTGATTATTGGAATAAGTATGTTCCTTACTCGTAATGTTGAGAAGGAAGAAAATGCTAGAGGTGGATTATGGTAAAAAAAGTTTTGGCAAAGATATTTATATATTTAATTTTATTGTTAATGTATGCCCCAATTTTAGTATTAATTGTTTTTAGTTTTACAACAGCACGATCTCTTGGACACTGGGATGGCTTTAGTTTTAAACTATATTTAGAATTATTTAATGATGAAAAAATTATGACTGCAGTTTGGAATACATTGCTTGTTGCTTTGTGTAGTGCAGTTGTAGCAACAATTATTGGAACGCTCGGTTCAATTGGTACTTTTTATTCTCGAAAGAAAATGAAGGCTTCAATTAAGGCAGTAGAGCAAGTGCAAATTGCAACACCTGAAATAGTAATTGCTTTATCACTTACTATTTTGTTTGTAGCTATTGGAATGAAATTTAATTTTATAACATTGTTAATAGGTCATGTTGTTTTAACGATTCCTTTTGTTGTTTTGAGCATTGCACCAAAATTAAAACAAATGGATCAAAACTTATATGAAGCTGCTATTGATTTAGGGGCAACACCTTCCCAAGCATTAAGAAAAGTATTAATTCCTGAAATATTGCCTGGTATTTTATCTGGTTTTATGTTATCAATAACTCTTTCGTTAGATGATTATATTATTACTGCCTTTACAAGAAATGATACTTTTGATACATTATCAACTTATATTCAAGGAGTTATTGTAAAAAGTGGCTTACCTGCTTCATTGAGAGCATTAACTACAATTTTATTTTTAGTTGTTTTATTTGTAGCTTTATTTATTAATAAAACTAAATCAAATAATAAAAATGAGAAAGGAAGGCATTATTAATATGAAATTATTGTTAAGTATATTAATGTGTACAACTTTTATAGCAACTCCAAATATTATAACTACTAATAAAGTAGCAGATAAAAATATTAAATATGAAGATAATAAAGATAGAGTTTTAACTATTTATAATGTTGAAGAATATATTGATGAAGATTTACTTGTGGAATTTGAAAATTATTATGAAAAAACTTATGATGAAAAAATTAAAGTTGTTTATAATACTTATGAAACAAATGAAACAATGTTAAATAATATCAAAACAGGAAAAACACAATATGATTTAATTTGCCCCTCTGATTATACAATTCAGAAAATGATTAAAGAAGATATGTTAATTAAATTTGATATGAACGAAGATAATTTAACTTATAAGTATATTAATAATTATAATGATTTTGCTTCCTCTTATATTAAAGAATTATTTATTGAGAAAAATTGGCAAGAATATGCAATTCCATATATGTGGGGAACAATGGGAATTGTTTATAATATTGATACCATAGATAAAATAGAAGATATGCATTCTTGGCTATCTTTATGGGATAAAGAGTATTATAAAAGATTTACTATTAAAAATAGTGTTCGTGATACTTATTTTGTTGGCATTGCAGATGCCTATTATGATGAATTAATAGCTGCTAAAAGTTTATATGAAGCCAATGGTGATGCTAAAGCCTATAATAAAAGAGTAACCGAAATATTTAATTACTGTGAAGATGAACATATTAAAGAGATTGAAAAATCATTAATTTCGTTAAAAAACAATGCTTTTGGATTAGAAGTTGATAGTGGTAAGAATGATGTTTCTACTGGTAAGATTGATATTAATTTTGCTTGGAGTGGAGATGCTGTTTATGCAATTGATCTTGCTGATGAAAATGGAATTAATTTAAATTATGTTATTCCTGATGAAGGAAGTAATATTTGGTTTGACGGGTGGGTAATGCCTAAAGGTGCTGATAAAGAACTGGCACAAAGGTTTGTTGATTTTATTTGTTCACCTAATTCTGCAATTAAAAATATGGAATATATTGGCTATACTAGTGCTATTGCTGGTGATGATGTTTTTAATTATATTAGCGAATCATATAGTGGTGAAAGTGATTCTATTATTCCTTATGATTTATCTTATTTCTTTAATGGTACTTTATCAGAAGGAAAAGATGCTATTATTTATATTAATGAAAATGATAGATATATTATTTCTGCTCAATATCCAACTGAAGAAGAGACATATCGCTGTGCTATAATGCAAGATTTTGGAGAGCAAAATACAGCTGTACTAAAGGTTTGGAGTCGAATTAAGGTAATTCAGATTCCTGTAATTATTTATGTTATTTCATTGATAATTGTTGTTTTAATAGTAACGTTATATATTGCGTATAAATTACGTAAAAATTCTATTAGAAAAAAAAGAATGAACAAACATCGTTCTACAGGATAAAAAATTTTATATTTATATGAGAAAAAATGGTTTTGAGATTATTTCAAAACCATTTTTTTAAAAAAATAATTTTTTTCTTTATTTTATTATATTAATGTTGCTATAATAAATAAAAAAAAGGAGATGTTTTTATGCCTTCAAATTTATACGAAATGGTTTACAATTCAAAATTAGATGCTATTGAAACGCAAAAAGCAATAAAATACATTAAAGATAATTTTGAAGAACGACTTGCATATGTTTTAAAACTTACAAGAGTTAGTGCTCCGATAATGATTTATAAAGATACAGGATTAAATGACTATTTAAGTGGAAATGAAGAGCCAGTAAAAATTGATGCAAATAACTTGAATGGCGATATTGAAATTGTTCAATCGTTAGCAAAATGGAAACGCTATGCATTAAAAAAATATAATTTTAAGAAAAATGAAGGATTGTATACTGACATGAATGCTATTCGTAAAAATGAAAAACCTGATTTTTTGCATTCGTTGTATGTAGATCAATGGGATTGGGAAAAAATAATTAAATCTAAAGATAGAAATGAAAAATATTTAAAGAAAATTGTTAGAGATATCTATTCTGTCTTACGTTCTGTTGAAATTAATGTTTGTCAAAAATTTGGGGGATTAAAGAGACAATTGCCTAAAAAAATAGCATTTATTACTACTGAAGAACTAGAAAAATTATATCCAAATTTATCACCTAGAGATAGAGAATATAAGATTTGTAAAAAACTGAAAGCTGTTTTTGTTATGCATATTGGTGCACCTTTGAAAAATGGTATACCACATGACTTAAGAGCAGCAGACTATGATGATTGGAAACTGAATGGTGATTTATTAGTTTATTCTAAAGTGTTAGATACACAAATAGAATTGAGTAGTATGGGTATTAGAGTTAATGCTAAGAGTATTAAGGAACAATTAACTAGCAAAGGACTAGAGTGTGAAATTGAAAATAATGCATATGTAAAATCTGTGCTTAATAATGAATTACCGTTATCAATTGGTGGTGGAATTGGGCAATCACGTGTATGTATGTTTTTATTGCAAAAAGCTCATATTGGTGAAGTACAAGCGTCTGTTTGGAAAAAAGAGGAAGTAGATTTATTAGCCGCAAATAATATAAATTTATTATAATAGCATTTCTTTTATGAGAGGGTGGAAAAGTGAAAACTTTAAGGGATTTATATAAAGTCGGTAGAGGTCCTTCAAGTTCCCATACAATGGGACCAGAATTAGCAGCTAAAAAGTTTAAGACATTGTATAATAGTGCTGATAGATTTGTGATAGTTTTGTATGGATCTCTTGCTCTTACGGGAAAAGGCCATAGAACTGATCTTGTATTAAAAGAAACATTTGCTCCGATTAATGTTGAGATAGAATTTAATTTAAAAGAAAAAGATTTACCTCATCCAAATACTTTTGATATGTTTGCTTACAAAGGGAAACAAGAACTTGGATATTGGAGAGTTTTGAGTGTTGGTGGCGGAGATATTAATGTAATAGGAGAAAAAATAAATGAATTGCCAAATATTTATCCATTAGAATCTTTTGCAGAGATTTCAGCATATTGTAAAGAAAACTGGATTAGATTATATGAATATGTTGAAAAAATAGAAGGACCAGAAATTTTTGATTATTTGACAATTATTTGGAAAAAAATGAAAAAAAGTATTGAAAATGGATTGGCCAAAACTGGTTTATTAGATGGAGGCTTGGAAATTCAAAGAAAAGCTAAATATCTAATTAATCAAAAACATATTGATGAAAGTGCTCAAACTAAAGAAAATAGAATTGTGTCAGCATATGCATTTGCTGTAAGTGAAGAAAATGCTAGTGCCGGAGAAATCGTAACTGCTCCAACATGTGGTGCGTGCGGTGTTTTACCAGCTGTGCTAAAGTATATGCAAGATACAAGGGGCTTTAGTGATAAAGAAATCATTAGAGCACTAGCTACAGCTGGAATTATTGGAAATCTTATTAAAACGAATGCTTCGATTAGTGGGGCTGAATGTGGGTGCCAAGCAGAAATTGGTTCCGCTTGTTGTATGGCAAGTGCTGCGCTTGGAGAATTATTTGGCTTAGATATTGATCAAATAGAATATGCTGCTGAGGTTGCGATGGAACATCATTTAGGATTAACATGTGATCCAATCGATGGACTTGTTCAAATTCCTTGTATCGAGCGAAATGCTGTTGCAGCGATGCGTGCAATTAATGCTGTCAGCCTAGCAAATTTTTTGACAAATACACGAAAAATATCGTTCGATATGGTAATTGATACAATGTATGAAACTGGTATAGATATGTTGCATTCATACAAAGAAACTTCTACTGGTGGATTAGCTAAAAAATATCATATTGCGGGAATTTTTAAATTTTTTAAAAAGAAAAATAAAAACAGTTAAAAGAGGTCGAAAAATTTCGACCTCTTTATAATTTATAAGAATTATTATTTCTTTTAATATTCGTTTGATAAAATTCCTTTAATCCATTAATCATATATTCTAAATCATTTGCTCCAGCAGTTTCAAATGAAGAATGCATTGCAAGTTGTGCTAGACCTATGTCGATTGAAGGTATACTTATATGGGCTGAAGAGATGTTTCCTAATGTACTGCCACTTGCCATATCACTACGATTAGCAAAAAATTGATAAGGTACAGAGGCTTTATTTAAAATTGAGGTAAATATAGAGATTGATAAAGCATCACTTGTGTAAGCTTGCGAAGCATGAGATTTAATTACAATTCCTTTATTCATAAATACTTGATTAGAAGCATCAGCTTTTTCAGGATGATTTGGATGCGTAGCATGAGCATTATCTGCTGAAACCAAAATAGAATTAGCGATTTTAACAAAATATTCATCAGTGTTTTTAGAAAAAGCAAAATGAATACGTTTTAGCACATCTTCTAAGAAAGTAGAATTTGCTCCTTGTTTTGTTGAACTACCGACTTCCTCATTGTCAAAACATGCGTATACAGGAATAATATCATTAGATATACTTGAATTAATTAGGGCAGTTAATGATGTATAGGCACATTCTAAATTATCAATTTGTGGAGCACTAATAAATTCGTTGTTTTCCCCCCATATCATTCCTCGATCCTTGTTATAAATAAATAAATCATGAGACAGTATTGTATCTTCATTTATCTTTAATGAATTGGCAATAAGACTTTTTATTGTAGTTTCTTTGTCTGATGCAGTAGCTAACAATGGTAATAAGTCTATTTGCGGATTATAGGTGAAAGTTGTATTAATTTCTCTGTTCATATGAATTGCAACATTTGGGATAACAATATTTTTGTTTAAATCAATAATAGATTCTTTTATTTCATTATCCTTTTTTGTAAAAATTCTGCCAGCAATTCCTAATGGTTTATCTAACCAAGTTGAGAGAATCATACCACCATATTTTTCAATATTTAATTTTAGATATGTACCACTTACAATAACCCCATTTGGTTTAATCTTAAAACAGGGTGAGTCGGAGTGACTTGCAATAATTTGAAAATGAGAATTTAATGGATTATTAGGAAGCTTAAATGCAATAATTGAGGAATTATTTCTTGTTACATAATAATTTTTATTTTTTTCTAGTGTCCAAGCTTTATTTTCTTGTAGTTCTATATACCCCTCTTTATTTAATAATTCTTTAATTTCTTTAATTGCATGAAATGCAGTAGGTGTTTTTTTTATAAAATCTAAAAATTGATTACTATGTTTCATGATTTTACCTTCTTTCTTTACATACTTATTATAGCATATAGCTGATGAACTTTCTATTAGTTTCGTAGTTGAAAAAAATAGAGTAATCGTATACAATTTATAAAGAAATGGGGTAGACATATGAGAAAAAAAATTAAGCAGGATAATAATCAAATTTTTGAACGAAAAACATCTGAAAATTTTAAAAAGAATTTATTTTTAAAAGAATATAGAGTATCTACTTCTTGTGAATTAATGGAGTTCCTTTTGAAAAATTTACCTAAAACCTCAAGAAATAATATAAAATCTTTACTTTCTCATAAACTTGTAATGGTTGATGGGAGTGTCATTTCCCAATATAATTTTATGCTAGCCAAAGGTGATATTGTCCAAATTAGCAAGACTCCGATTAAAGTACAAGAAAAATTAAATACTAAAAAAACATTAAATATTATTTATGAAGATAATGATTTTATTGTTATTAATAAGCCATCGGGTTTATTATCTATTGCTAGCGATAAAGAAAAAGAAGTTACAGCATATAGAATGGTTATGGATTATATTAGAACTGTAAATCCCAGAGAACGAGTATATGTTGTTCATCGTATTGATAAAGATACTTCAGGCGTGTTAATGTTTTCTAAAGATGAAAAACTTAAAAATGATTTGCAAGATTCATGGAATCAATTGGTAAAAAAAAGAGGGTATTATGCCGTGGTTGAAGGAAAACTTGAAAAGAAACAAGGCACATATAAATCTTGGTTAAGAGAAACAAAAACAAATATAATGTATTCTTCTTATACTCGCGGGGATGGTCAAGAAGCAATAACACACTATAAAGTTGTTAAGGAAAATTCAAAATTCTCTTTAGTGGATGTGCACATTGATTCGGGAAGAAAAAATCAAATTAGAGTTCATATGATGGATTTAGGCCATAAAATTGTAGGAGATACAAAATATGGTGCTCAAACTAATCCATTAAAAAGACTTGGTTTACATGCATATGAATTAGAAATCATTCATCCATATACAAACAAAATAATGAAATTTAAAGCAGATATCCCACAAACATTTACAAATTTATTTAAAAATAAATAGGAAGAAGTGAAAAAATGAGTAAAAAAATAAAAATGTTATTAATCAAAAATATAACTATCTTTATTTTATATTTTCTTTTATTTGCTGCTATTCCAAATTTATATTTTGAGATGCCTAGAATTAGATTAGCTTCCGTATTAAGCTTAATTGTATTTTTTGATATGTCATATATTTATGGGGTATCATTAGCAATAATTTTAATAAACTTTTTTTCTCCTTTAGGAACTTGTGATTATATTCTTTCATCATTTTTAAATATATTGTTATTATTGATTTCGGCAAAATATATATTTCCTAAATGCAATTATTCGGTGTTTAAATCATCACTTATAATTATAATTTCTGGACTAGGAAGTGTTGTCGCTATGAAGATACATTATTTTGAAAAAATCAATATTATATCTAAATTGTTGCATACATTTGCAGGAGACTTTATAGTATTATCAATGTTTGGTAGTTTAATATTTTATTCGATTCGTGATACAAAAATATTTAAATACATAACAAGAAAATAAGAGTACGCTAATAAACGTACTCTTATTTTCTTATAAATTTTCAGTTAATATTTCGAATAATTTATTTTTATCATTGATTTTTTCGAATTTTCCTTTAGTAGTAATGGATTTATTACATGAAGAAGAATCTTTGTTATAGAGAAAAATATTATACTCATTTTGCTTTTTTCTAATTTGATAAAGTTTAATTGTATTATCTTTTTTTCTCAAATTATAATGTGCTCCAAAATAATTTTTTAAATAGTTTAATGATTGTGAAACTAAACTAAAATAGGTTTTCCAATTTTTGTCATCAATTTTTCTTGTTGCGTATTTCGAAAAATACGAAAAATCGTTAAGATTTATTGAACTTAGTGATGAACAATCGAAAGTTATAATGCCATCAAAAGATAAATAATTCAGTTCATTCAATAAATACATAGAAAGAGGACCATTGCAAACAATAAATAATTGATTCTCGTTTTTATTTTCTATAATGTTGCAATCGATTAATTTAATAAGAGCTTGATCTTTATTTGTTATATCTTTAGCTATAATTAGACTATTAATAATATGACCTTTAGAATATAAATAATCCTTATAATCTCTTAAAATAGTATTTTCATAATCTTGGTCTTCAATAAAATAGAATTGAATTTTCTTGTTTTTATCCATATATAATCACCTAAAAAAATGTATGAAATTTAAAATAAAAATATTCTAAAAAATAGTTGACTTTATAGTTTTTTTTGTATATAATTGTCAAGGAGTGTGCAAAGACCTCTAAAGTTGCTAGGTGTAAATACCTCAAACACGCGGACGTGTTGTCATACCTAGGTAATTTAGAGCGAGCGTGCCTAGCCTGATTTTGGACAAAGGAGGATTATTCATGGCTAAATCAAATAAAATTCGTATTAAATTAAAAGCATACGATCACAAGATTTTGGATGCTAGTGCTGAAAAAATCGTAGCAGCTGCTAAGGCAACTGGAGCAAAGGTATGTGGCCCTGTACCATTACCTACGGACAAACAAGTTTATACAATCTTGAGAGCTGTCCACAAATATAAGGATTCACGTGAACAATTTGAAATGAGAACTCACAAACGTTTAATTGATATCGTTAATCCAAATCCACAAACAGTTGACACATTGACAAGACTTGACTTACCAAGCGGTGTTGACATCGAAATTAAATTATAATCGGAGGTGCAAAGACAATGAAGGCTATTATTGGAAGAAAAGTAGGAATGACACAAGTATTCACTACTGAAGGATTAGGAATCCCAGTTACTGTTGTCGAAGTACAACCTAACGTTGTTCTACAAAAGAAAACTATAGAAAATGATGGTTATGATGCATTACAAGTTGGTATCGAAGATATGAGAGAAAATTTAGCAAACAAAGCTGAAAAAGGAATTTTTGCTAAAGCTAATACAACTCCAAAACAATTTGTTAAAGAAATTAAAGGTGATGAATTAGCAAATTATAATATCGGTGATACAGTTACAGTTGATGTATTCCAAGCTGGTGATCTTGTTGATGTAACAGGAATTACAAAAGGAAAAGGTTTCTCTGGAACAGTAAAGCGTTATGGACATGCAATCGGACCTAAGGGACACGGTTCTGGTTATCATCGTGGTGCTGGTTCAATGGCAACAATTGGTTTAACTAACAACCGTATCCACCCAGGAAAGAAAATGCCTGGTCATCATGGAAATTCAACAAATACAGTTTTAAATTTAGAAGTTGTTGCTGTTGATACAGAAAAGAATGCAATTTTAATTAAAGGTGCTATCCCTGGACCAAACAAAGGTGTAGTAACAATTAGAAGTGCTGTTAAAGTTAGCAAGTCAAAACCTACAGTTAAGACATTAGTTAACTATGAAACAGCTGAATAAGATGGTCCATAGCGTATAGGAGGAATGAACAATGCCAAGTATAAATAAGTTAAATATGCAAGGCGAAGTTGTTGGTACTGTTGAATTAAATGATTCAGTATTTGCAATTGAGCCAAATAATCAAGCAATGTTTGATGCAGTTATGGTATACCAAGCAAATTCACGTCAAGCTACAGCAAAAACTAAAAAGAGAGATGAAGTATCTGGCGGTGGAAAGAAACCTTGGAGACAAAAAGGAACAGGAAGAGCAAGACAAGGATCTACTCGTTCTCCACAATGGAGACATGGTGGTATCGTGTTTGGTCCTACTGGTGAACAAAATTACAAAATTAAGATGAATAAAAAAGTTAGAGATTTAGCTTTAAAATCTGCTTTAACACTTAAACTTGCTGATAAAGAAATCACAGTTGTTGAAAACTGGAAATTAGATGGTTTCAAAACTAAGGATGCAGTAGCAAGCTTAAATAAATTAAATGTAACTGGAAAAACATTAATCGTCTTCACTGAAGAAAGCGTAAATGAAGAAGGTTATGTATCAACTTTCAATATTCCTAATGTTGCATTAGCTTACAGTGATACAGTTCATGTATATGATTTATTGAATTGTAAAAATATAATCTTCACTGAAGAAGCTATTAAAGAAATCGAGGAGGTTCTTTTAAATGGCAAAAACTAAGAAAACAGAAGAAGTAGTTGTTAAAAAATTTCCTGAAGCAACTGCAAGTGATTTTAATGTAATTATTAAACCAATTATTACAGAAAAAACTATGAAGTTAATTCAAGAAAATAATGCGATTACTGTTAAGGTTGCAAAAGATGCAAATTCAACGCAAATTAAAAATGCTTTTGAAGCAATTTTCAATGTAAAAGTAGAAAAGATTAATATCGTAAATGTAAGAGCTAAAGCTAAACGTGTTGGACGTTATAGTGGATTTACAAGTGCTTACAAAAAAGCAATCGTTAAGTTGGCTGCTGGCGAAGCTTTAAATCTTTTCCAAGATGCTGAAGCTTAGTAAGAGCTTTAGAAGAAAACAATATTTCTAAAGTATAAGGAGGACAATGTTATGCCTATTAAAAAGTATAAGCCAACAAGTGCTGGCCGTCGTGGAATGACTTGCTTGACATTTGAAGAATTAACACAAGGTAATAAACCTGAAAAATCATTATTAGTTAGTTCAAAAAGAACTGGTGGAAGAAATAACACTGGTATGATTACATGCCGCCATATTGGAGGCGGACACAAACAAAAATATCGTATTATTGACTTCAAAAGAAATAAAGATGATATTTTAGGAAGAGTTGCTACAATTGAATACGATCCAAATCGTTCTGCAAATATTGCATTAATCAATTATAGGGATGGAGAAAAAAGATATATTTTAGCTCCAAAAGATTTAAAAGTTGGAATGGATATTGTATCTGGAGAACATTGCGATATTAAAGTTGGTAATTCATTGCCATTAGCTAATATCCCAGAAGGTACATTTATTCACAATATTGAGTTAAAACCTGGAAAAGGTGGACAATTGATTCGTTCTGCTGGAGTTTCTGCTCAAATATTAGGAAAAGAAGATCATTATGTAACTATCCGTTTAGCTTCAGGTGAAGTTAGAAAGATTTTAGGCGTTTGCCGTGCAACAATTGGTATTGTTGGTAATGAAGACCACGGATTAGTTAATTTAGGAAAAGCTGGAAGAAACCGTTGGTTAGGTGTTCGTCCAACTGTTAGAGGATCTGTAATGAACCCTTGCGATCACCCTCATGGTGGTGGTGAAGGAAAATGTCCAGTAGGCCGTGATGCTCCTCGTACTCCTTGGGGTAAAAGAGCTCTTGGCGTTAAGACACGTAACAATAAGAAAGCTTCTACAAAGTTAATTGTAAGAAGAAGAAATGATAAATAGGAGGATATAGGAAATGGCACGTAGTTTGAAAAAAGGACCTTTCTGTGACGAACATTTAATGAAAAAAATCGTTAAATTAAATGAAGAAAAGAAAAAAACTGTTGTAAAAACATGGTCAAGAAGATCAACTATCTTCCCTGAATTTGTTGAACATACAATTGCAGTTTATAACGGCCGTGAACATATCCCAGTTTACATTACTGAAGATATGATTGGACATAAATTAGGTGAATTTGCACCTACTCGTAAGTATACTGGTCATACAGGACATACTGCTGAAGATAAAGCAGCACACGCAAGATAATTGAAAGGAGTAAATAAAGATGAAGGCAAAAGCAATAGCAAAAACTGTTGGAGTTACTCCTCGTAAAGCTCGTTTAGTCGTTGATATGGTAAGAGGATTAAAAGTTCAAGATGCTTTAGATATCTTATCTGTTACTAATAAATCAGCAGTTGTACCAGTTACAAAAGTAATTAAATCTGCTGCAGCAAATGCTACTAATAATTTTAATTTAGATGCTTCTAAATTGTTTATTAGCGAAATTTTTGTTGATGATAGTATTAGAATGAAACGTTATTTACCTAGAGCAAAAGGTAGTGCTTCAGGTTTAATTAAAAGAACTTGTCACATTACTTGTGTGGTAAGTGATGGAGAATAGGAGGGTAGCAATATGGGACAAAAAGTAAATCCTAATGGAATGAGAGTCGGTATTAATCGTGACTGGGAATCTAAGTGGTATGCTAATAGCAAAGATTTTGCTACTTACCTACATGAAGATATCAAAATTCGTAAAGAAGTAGAAAAAACATTATCAACACCTGAAAATGATGCTTTAGTTTCACGTATTGAAATTGAAAGAGTTAAAGGAACAGTTGAAGTATTTATTCATTGTGTTAGACCTGGTGTAGTTATTGGTCAAGATAGCAAGAATATTAATAATTTAAATAAAAAATTAACAAAAATTTGCAATGGTAAAAAAGTAAAAATTACTGTTGTTGAAGTAAAACGTCCTAATCTAGATGCTACTTTAGTGGCAAAAGATATGGCTAAAAAATTAGAAGCTCGTGCTTCATTTAGAACTGTCCAAAAAATGGCAATCTCAAAAGTTATGAAAGATGGAGCAAAAGGAATCAAGACTGCAGTTTCAGGTCGTCTTGGTGGAGCAGATATTGCTCGTAGCGAAGGTTATAATGAAGGTATTGTACCTTTACATACTCTTCGTGCTGATATTGACTTTGCAATAGCAGAAGCTGCTACTACATATGGTCGTTTAGGCGTTAAGGTATGGATTTGTCGTGGCGAAATCTTACCTACAAAAAAAGCTAAAACTGAAACACCTGCGAAAGGAGAATAGTTATGTTACAACCAAAAAGAGTAAAGTATAGAAGACCTCATGCTCTTAAGTATGAAGGAAAAGCTAAAGCTGGTACTGAACTAGATAAAGGCGAATTTGGATTACAAGCTTGTTCTGGTAATTACATTAACAACCATCAAATTGAAGCAGCTCGTATCTGTTTAGCTCGTTATACAAAAAGACAAGGAAAAATTTGGATTAGAATTTTCCCTCATTTATCAAAAACAAAGAAACCTTTAGAAGTACGTATGGGTTCTGGTAAAGGAGCTCCTGATTCTTGGGTC
>CAZYEI010000020.1:0-25409 GCA_964646425.1 uncultured Eubacteriales bacterium
TTTTAGCACTGTCAATACTAGAGTGCTAAAATTATTTTGCTCTTTATTTTTTTGATAAATAATTAAATAAATTACTCACTTTTGTCAAATAAATAATTCTTAAAATTAATTGTTAAACCAGTGAATTATAAATTTTCTTTAATTAAAACCTAATATTTTAGGATTTTATTTGATATTTTCAATGTTTCTTAGTTTTTTCACTTTATTTGCCTATTTTGCTTCGCATTTTAACATAAGATAATTTTGAAATGTTTTGTCTTATTTTCACTATATTCTCATTTTACTTGAGTTATTTCCGTACTTATTTTAATTAAACTTTTAACGACTATAATTATTCATAGGATGTGAAGTACTATGCGACTTAAACAATTAAGACAGAAGTCAAAATTAAAACTTAAAGATATTGGTGAAATTATTGGCGTTTCATATCAAACTATTAGTAACTGGGAAAACGGCTCTACCGAGCCAGATATTCAAAGTATTAAGAAACTTGCTTCTTATTTTTCAGTTACAACAGATTATTTATTAGAGCAAGATAATGAACAAGCATATTTTCAAGATATTATTAATAAACTAGAACATTTAGATAAAGAAGAATTAATGACTATTACTAAATCGATGATTGCAAATTTATTAAATAATATTTCTTCATTACCAATAGATAAGAAGAAAAAAGAAAAATATTAATTACATATTTTAATTAAAAGAGTATTAAAACACCTTAGTAAATGATTTAATACCCTTTTAATTTTGTTAAAGAAAATTTTTCAATTCGACAAAATTAGCAAATAAAAAAGATTAAATTAAAGATATAAATAAAAATAAATCAAAAGCAATCGTTTAAAGTCGAACGATTCTAAAAAAATTATTCAATATGGTTGTAAAACAAGGTGATAAAGGTCGGTTTATTAATGAAAGGTCAAAAAAAAGAAAGGAAGGTAACATGAATGCATTAATAAAATTGATCAACTCTTTTAGAATAAATAAGTCGGATATGATATTTGAAGAAATATTAAGTAAATTAAAAAATTATATAATGTTTTATTTAATAGATATAAAGGAAGAACAAGATGAATTGCAGCAAATCTATCGAATAGAAATATTAAATATAACAAATAAATTTAGAATAAATGAATATGTGAAAATCAATGATATAAGTGTATCTAAAATAAAAGCATTATATCAAAAAGAGGAAAAGGAAGATTCATATTTAAAAGATTTTATAGAAAGATATGGATTAGACAAATTTATAAAAATATTAACTTCAAGTCAAGAGAAAGAAACTATTTATAAAGAACTTAATCTGTATATAAATGAAAGAGCATTAGTCTCGTATATGTCAAAAAGATTTTATTATTTAAAGAAAGACTTTATAAAGTGGTTAATTAAAACATCTATAAATGCATCAAAATCACTAAATTGTCTATCAACTAATGCATTAACAACATATAAAAGAATTGCATTATCAATTAATGTTCCAGGAATATAATTCCCACCATTTTTGTATTTGTAACTTACTAAACATTTATTGTTCATATTCTCGCAATTGTGTAATAAATTATAAGTAATGTAATCTGATAATTTACTTTTTTCCTCATCTGATGAATTTTTATATATTTCTAGAAAATTAATGTTATTATAAGGTTCAAAGAAACTATCCAAATAAAGATATTCATATTTGAAGATATCACTTTTTTTAAATGAAGCACATTTAGAATAATTAATAAAATCTTTAATAATATTTTTGATTTCTTAATCTTTATATCCTGCTACTCTCCACATATCATAAACATATTTAACTCTATCGATAATATAATTTGGTTTGTCATCAAAATATCCACCAATAATTAATAAAATACACAATAATTTTTTATCTTCAGCACTTGAAGCATAATTATTTAACATTTTGCCAAAAACAACACCTCTACTAGCTAGTTGATATGAGTCACCAACAACTCTAAAAAATTCAGATTTTCTCATGTTAACTGTATGTTGTTTTTCTTGATTAGCTCTTGTGTTGGAAATTGAATCCATTCAGATCGTTTAATTCTTTCAACTCCTTTAATAACTTTAAAAGAAGCACCAAAACCCTTGGCTTAACAGTGATAAGGAACTAATTCACTTATCAACTGTTAGCTGACTGATTCCAGGGTGCATACGGACAAATCCCGTTTGATTTCTAACAGGAAGTCAGGCGGGATTTTGTTTGTCTCAAACTAAACCATTGGTTCAAAAAAAGATGAACTAATTATACCTGCGATACCTTCCTTGTTTACGAATTTAAGGTATAATAGAGATGCAAAGAAAGATGGAGGTACAGGAAAATGAAGTTATCACTCTCTTCAAACATAAGTAAGTTACGAAAAGAACACTCTATGACACAGGAAAAGTTAGCGGAGGCCTTGGGTGTTAGTTTCGCTTCTGTTTCAAAATGGGAACGTGGCGTCGCAACACCAGAATTGATGCTGATTGCAGAAATGGCGGATTTGTTTGGTGTATCATTTGATACGCTTGTCGGTTATGAGGTTCAAAACGGAAGTGTGATTACACTCGAAGAAAGAATACATCAGCTACAGCGTGAAAAGAAATACGACGAAGCTATCACAGAAGCAGAAAAGGCGTTGATTCGTTACCCGAATGATTTTCGCATCGTTTATCGCGCCGGAGAATTGTATGCTGTTGCAAGTATTGAGCGAAGCAACGAAAATCTCCTATTTCGCTGTGTAGAACTGTTAGAACAATCCATTTTGCTTTTATCACAAAATAGCGATCCGAATATTAGCGAGGTATCCATACAAAATGAGATTGCGCAGTGCTATATTGTTCTCGGCAAACACGAAAAGGGACTCGATCTTCTAAAGAAATACAATGTTAGTGGGGTTCACAATGATCTCATTGCTATGACTTATACGGGAAATAATGGTTTTGACCTCAAAGATGCAGAACCGTATATGGTAGGGGCATTCGGGAATATCGTGACATCGGCAATTCGTACAATGATGGCTTATGCCAATTATTATTTCAAAAAAGATGACTATTCATCAAGCCGTGATGCACTGATTTGGCTGATAGATTTGCTTCAGGGAATTAAGATAAATAAGAATACGGTCGCTTATGTTGATAAAGTAATGGCTCCCTGTTATTCCGAGTGTGCAAACCTTTCTCTTCTTCTCGGAGAGAGAGAAAAAGTTGAACCCTATCTGCGTAGTGCTTATGAAGTTGCTACAGCTTTTGATGCAGAACCTACCTATAAAATAAGAAATATTAAGTTTTGCGTTGGAGAATTTGAAAAAACTACTGCATACGACGACCTTGGTGAATCCGCTATTTCTTTGGTGGTTAAACAGATCACACAAGAAAATAGAGACGCACAGTTATTCAGCATTTGGGAAAAGATCACACAAGAAGAATCCTGCGGAGGTGCGAAATTATGAAAAAGCAACCGTCAAAAACTCGTCCATATATCCGTCAATTTTACCATGGGAATAGTGGGTATTTTGTGCTGGCTGTTTTTAAGACTGCACTGACTGTGGCAGTTAATATCCTGATATCATGGTTGCTTCAGCAGGTGCTGGATCTTGTGTCAGGAGAAAACATCACCCTTACGTTCACACAGCTTTCCCTGCTAAGTTCGGCGGCAGCAGGAATGATTGCACTCGCCTCTGGCTTTGCGTATTTTTCCACCCCTCGGTTTGTAGCAAAGGCCATGGCGCAATATAAAACCTATGTATTTGAAAGATTGTCACAGAAAGGCATTTCCGCCTTTTCAGGTGAAAATTCCAGTTTGTACATATCCGCTCTAAGTAACGATGCGGCGGTCATCGAAAGCAACTATGTTAGTAGCCTGTTCGATATCATTCAGCAGAGTCTCCTGTTTGTTGTGGCTCTGACCATGATGCTTATCTACAATCCGCTGCTGACGCTTGTTTCCGTCGGACTATCTGCATTTCCGATTCTGGTATCGCTGCTGGCAGGAAATCGTATGGCGGTGGCGGAAAAAAGGGTATCTGATTTGAATGAAAACTATATGTCCACACTAAAGGATAGCTTAGCCGGGTTTTCCGTCATAAAATCCTTCCGTGCAGAATTGCAGATATGCCAGCTGTTCGCTAAGGAAGTTCGCAAGTTAGCCAATGCCAAGGAAAAAAGTAAAAAGTTAAGAATCATCGTTTCCATGTGTTCCTCTATTGCCGCTGTAATAGTGCAGCTGGGAGTTTTCCTCGTAGGCGCATGGCTCTCTCTGTCTGGCAAAGGCGTGACTGCTGGTACGGTACTGCTTTTTGTCCAGCTTTTAAATTATGTGCTGAATCCCATTGGTGCAATTCCAACCTATCTCGCCCAGCGCAAGGCAGCAAAAGCACTGATTGAAAAGCTTGCCAATGTCTTGGAGGAAAATGTCCGAGAGGATGGAACAAACGAAAAACATACGCTAAATACCAGGATTCATTTAAGCGATGTATCCTTTGGATATGAAGAAGGCAAATCAATACTGCATGACATAAATTGTGATTTTGATGCTGGAAAACATTACGCTATTGTGGGTACATCCGGCAGCGGCAAAAGCACTCTTTTGAATCTGCTGATGGGATCTCATTCGGATTATACCGGCGAAATCACTTATGACGATATGGAACTAAGAAGCATTGGCGGAGAAAGCCTTTACGGTATGGTGTCCCTTATTCAGCAAAATGTGTTTATCTTCAATGCTTCCATTCGTGATAACATTACCATGTTTGCCGATTTCAAAAACGAGGAAGTGGAACGTGCCATCGCAATGTCCGGTCTTAACGAATTGATCGTACAAAGAGGAGCAGAATATCTCTGTGGCGAAAATGGTAGTGGGCTCAGTGGTGGCGAGAAGCAACGCATTTCCATTGCCAGGAGTTTGCTGAAAAATGCGCAGGTACTTCTCGTTGATGAGGCCACCGCTGCTCTTGATGTGGAAACTGCATATAAGGTTTCAAATGCAGTTCTCAGTCTGAAAGGCATCACAAGTATTGTTGTTACGCATTCTCTCGACAAGAATTTGTTAAAACAATACGATGGCATTCTTGCTTTAAAAAACGGCTCGATTGTTGAATCAGGAACCTTTGACGAGTTGATCGCAGAGAAAGGATACTTCTATTCATTGTTCACAATTTCTCAATAACACTTATATAATTCATGTATGAAATCTGTTTTTTTTGATAATTAACATCCATTTTGCTTTTATATTTTTTATGCAATTGTAAAGTCTTATTTGTTCATTTCTATCAAATGAATTGTTGTCATAAGTAGAAAGTTCCGAATCATAAGGTGGATCAAGAATACATCTTCTTTTATAATAATTGTAAGTGGCAAAGTAATTTAAAAGGAATGACTTCTCCTCAATATAGATATCATTCCTTTTATAATTTTATTTATTTTTAATTTTGGTGCTATTTACTTTATAGAGTCCATTTTATAATGGCAAATCTTTTTTATTAAATTTAATCGCTCCCGCAGTAAAAGTTACAATACCAATAGCAATTAATATTATCCATTTCCAAAGGAAAGTAATAGTACCATCAATAATTGACATAGTATCAAATAAAGTTATAACTGATACATAATTAAAATAATTCATTGCTTTAATTCTTATAGCAGATGGAATAACTTGTGAACCAAACAAACCAAGAATTGTTGCTACTAAAAAGAACATTGAAAGTCCACCACCAATAGACATTGCTTGTTTGCTTCTATTAAACCAACATGAAGCAAGAAAACAGATTCCAGAAATAGCAAATAAAGTTATGAACAATCCAACATTGAAAAGGATTATTTGCGAATAAGTTAAAGTTATTTCTGAAGATTTAACCAATGCCAAACAAATAACATTTGTTAAAGTCGTCAAGCAACACATTGAAAAGATTGCTAGAATTAAATATGTTAATTGTGTTAAAACAACACTTTTTCTTTTAGTCGGAGTAGATAAAACATATGCCATTGATCCACTATCAACTTGTGAAGAAATTAAATTATTTGAGCACATAATAACAAATATTATTGGAAGCAATAATCCTGCAATACGATAGAATATTTCGCCAATTACTAAACTATAAATATTCATCCCCCCAAGTTCCATTAAGGCTTCAGAGACATCTTTTGGTAAATCATCTAAAAGACCTCCAGAAGTTTGTTCTATATAACTTAATCTATATTCTGCAAGTTCATTAGCAATTATTGCTGAACTATTTTCTTGATTTTTATATTGTTCTTCTAATTGTTTCTTTTTTATATCGCTTTGAGCACGAAACATTGTAATTGCAGATAAAGATTTCTCTTCGATTTCTTCCGCTGTAAAATACTCATTTATAAAAATCGTATCATCTTGATATTTAAAAGATTGTTCAATAAAAATATTTTTTAAAACTGCTGGTATGTATGTACTCGCAAATTCTGTTGCTTCATAATTATTTATTTGTTTTTGAATTATATAATCATTAATTGCTTGCGAAATAAATTGTTTTGCACTATCTGCAGATGCTTGTCCTTCAGTTTCAATTAATTCATCATAAATAATATCCTCAATTGATAACAATACATATTCACTTATTTTTGTTTCGGAATAATCAGCGCCTTGTTTTGAATAATAATTTAAAAATGCTTCTGTAGCTAACTTAGTTTGTTCATCAGAAACATTTGATAAAATTGTTAAACAAATATCTTCATGTGTCATTCCTTGAGTTTTAAGAAACTCATAGTTTTGAGCAAGTTCTGTTTTTTGTTTATCGCTCATTTGTACATTAAATAAATAATTTAATTGATTATTATTATCATCATAATTAATGAGAGCATTTTCTGTCATATTAAAATATGTCATAGATTGTTTATTTATAGAGCTTTCTATTGCATCTTCCACAAACATATCCACCATAGAATCTCTAATACCGCCAACATTAAGATTTCCAAGCACAAGAATTATTGCTGCAAGCATAGCACAAGTTATAACAGTAACAAATGACCAAATAGTAGCATTTGCTTTGCACGATTGCTTAAATAATGGTTTACTTATCATTTATTTTCACTCCTTTACCAAATTTATAAAATGCTTTTCTAATGTATATTTTACTTCTGCTATAAATTTAATATCAAATTCCGTAAGATCTTTTAAAAGTTTTTGAATTTCCTCTTTTTCAATGCAAATTGTTACTTGATTATATTTATCTTGAACTCTTATAATTTTATAAGATAATTTTTTAAAACTTTCATAATCACTTTTTTTATTAAATTCAATTTTAAAATCTGTTGTTTTTCTATCATTAACTTCTTTCATATCTGTTATATTAACAATATGACCTTTATCAATTAATATAACTCGATCACAAACCTTTTCAAGTTCTTCATATAAATGAGAACTAATTAAAATTGTTTTGCCCTTCTTTTTTTCTTCATCAATAATTTCCAAAAAAGAAAGTCGCATCAAAGGATCAAGACCAGTTGTTGGTTCATCTAACAATAAAATATCTGGATTATTCATAAGTGCAGCAACTATTGCAGTTTTTTGCTTCATACCTTTACTCATTCTTTTTAAATTTGCACTAGGATCAAGTTGCAAAGTATCAATTAAATAATTAGCATAATTCATATTAGTTAACTGTAAAAAATCAGCTTGTGATTTTAAAAATTCAATCCCGTTTTTTAAATCAGGAAAGGCAATTTCCCCTGGAACATAGCCAATATATTTTTTTGTTTTTTCACTGTCTTTATAGGCATCAAGTCCATTTATAGTAATCGTGCCTGCATCAGGCTTTAAAAAGCCCATAATATGTCTTATAGTTGTTGTCTTACCAGCACCATTAGAACCAACAAACCCAATTACTTCGCCCTTTTTAATCGTAAAATTTAAATTAAAAATCCCTTTATTGTTTCCATAATCTTTTGTCAGATTTTGGATTATAATAATATCTTCCATTATAAAACACCTCCAAAATCTCTATCTTCTTTATAATATTTCATAAAGTAATCTTCTAGTGTTTCTTTAATATGTTCAAGAGATATGATTCGATATTTAGAAAGAATTGCAAGTAAATAATTTATATTTTTATCATTTATAAATATTAACATTTGTTTTTTACTTTCATTACAAACAGAAAATTTATCATTTAATTTACTTTCGTTTATAAAATTATTCATTTCTTCTTCGCTACTAAATTCAACTTTATAAATTTTATCTTGCTTATGTTTTAAATCATCAGCAATAAATTCAGATACAATTTTTCCATCTTTTATAATAGCAATTCTATCACATGTAGCATCTACTTCACTAAAAATATGACTTGAAAGTAAAATTGTTTTACCACGTTGCTTTTCATTTTTAATAAATTCAATAAATGTTTGCTGCATTTTTAAATCTAAGCCACTAGTTGGTTCATCAAGAATTAGAATTTCGGGATCATTCATAAAAGCTGTTACTACAGCAAGTTTTCTTTTAACACCTAAACTCATTCTCTTAGTATCACCAGATGGATCTAATTCAAATAATTCCATTAAGTAATTAAGCCAAGTATCATCTTCAACCTTTTTTAATTTTTTCATCATATCAATAAATTCATAGCCAGTAAGCCCTGAAGGAAGAGCTATTTCTCCAGGCAAATAGCCTACTTTATCCATAAAATTATAATAATTATCAAAACTATCTTGACCTAATATTTGAGTTTCACCTTTATCCGGCTTACTAAATCCCATTAAATGTCTAATTGTTGTAGATTTTCCCGCTCCATTTGGACCTAAGAATCCAAAAACTTCACCTTTATTGATTTTAAACGAAACATCAAAAACGCCACGGCCAAAACCATAATCTTTAGTTAAGTGATTAACATTTATTTCTTCCATAACTTTGATCCTCCATCAATAAAAATTGACAGATGTATATTTTTTTGACATCCATCTATTTTTATGATATTCTTTAAATCTAAAATAAGCAATAAATTTAATTCTAAAATAACTAAATAAAAATAAATATTTGTAAAATAACCGACGCTTAATACAAAAATGTCTAATAAAGGGTGAGATTTATGGAAAATGTTAAAGAAGATTTAAGAATTAAAAGAACAAAAAAATTATTATGTACAGCTTTAATGGACCTTATGCAAAATACCTCTTTTGATAAATTATCTGTTAATGAAATTTGCGAAAAAGCCATGGTTCATCGTGCAAAATTTTATAACCATTTTAACGATAAAAACGACTTGTTAAATTACGCACTTGACAACCTTCAAGAAGAATTATTTGAAAAAAGCATTGAAAAAGAAACGTATAATTCACAAAAAGAAATGTATATGGCTCTTATAGAATGTGTGATTGATTTTATGATAGAAAATAGACAAAAACTTGTTTTAATATTTAGAAATAGCCCAGAAAAAATGGCTTTCTTTGTTTCATCTACTATAAAATTAAGTATTAGATATCTTCTTGGTAAAAACAAATATAAGCATGAACATTTACTTCCAGTAGATATTATTGTGAATTTTTTCACCGGAGGTGTAACAATGATTGGAATTGATTGGTTAGAATCGCAAAAACCTTATACAAAAACAGAAATATTAAACTTTTTTGATATTATCTTAAATGAAAATATGTTTAAAAAAATCGATAAATAAATTTGCCTAGTTTATAATATTTTTAATTCACTAAATTTCATCATTTAATACAATATTTATAAACTTAAATCATCTATGTATTACTATTATGTAATGATAATTTTAAGAGAATATGTTATAATTTATTTATATTAGAGGTGAGCTTTATATGGAAGGAATTAATAGCATTGAATTAGTAATTAAAGAAGCCGAAAAAATAATAAACGATGATTTCATAGATTATGTTAACAAAAGAGAATTTGAGATGCAAATTACAAATTTAGCACAACAAATAGACCTTGAAAAAATCAATGAAAATGATGTTAGGAAAACGATTGAAGAAAATTTAAAAAATAATAAACCATTAGCATTTATTATATTCTTCACTTTTTATACAATTTATCGTCGAACAAAATATGGTGATTTAGCTGCTTTTTGCAATGAATACATTTCAAAATTCTCTGAATATGAAATTACTGAACACATTAAAATTATAACAGATTATGTTTGCACAAATAATGCAAATTCATATGATTCATTAATAAAAAGGATTGACAAATTAATTAATAAAACCGATTCTAAATTTAGCGAACATGCAGGTGTTTTAAATTTATATGCTGAATTAGTTTGTTCTTATTATGAAAGAAATTTAGATTTGAGAGAAGGTAATGAGGATAAAAAATTACTGCAAAAGGCTCTGAAATATATTAATAATATCATTGCTCATGATGATTATCCAAAACATCACCTAAACAAAGGAAGATTACTTATTTTATTAAAAAAATATGATTTGGGAGAAGATGAAATTCTTCATGCTATTAATTTGCTTGATTTTAGCAAAAATAGAGATAACAGTGTAAGAATCTATGAACAGTATTTAATTAAATCATCATTTATTCGAGCATACGACTTAAACGATGAAAAGTATAAAGATCTTGAAAAAATTAAAGTTAATAATTATAAATTAGTTGCTCTTATGACTACTCTACTTGGCTTTTTACTTGGGACAATTAATATTTTTGTTGAGACTAAAGATCCGACAAACTTAGCATTGCTTATGCTTGCTTATTTATCATTATTGCTAGTCTTATCGGGAATAATATTAACCGGCTTATCTATTACATTTAAAGAAAGAAAAAAAGTTCTTTTCGCTTATGATATATCATTAATTTTAATTGGAATAATATTATTTATTGTAGCTATGCTAATTATTATTTTATAGAGGTAAATATATGTATATAGAAAAACTAACAAGAAAATCCCATCAATATAACGAAGATAGATTTCTTATTCAAAAAGATTTTATTATGGTTATGGATGGGGCAACTTCATTAATTAAATCAAATTTAAGACCTACAAGTGGTTCTTATCTTGTAAACAAAGTAAAAAATGATTTACCTAAATTAAAAGGTGATATTGAAACTCGTTTAAATATCATTGCTAAAGATGTTTACAAAACATTAGAATTAAATAATGAAATGAATTCAAGAATTTTACCTAGTGCTGGTCTTTCATGGGTCGAATTTTACCAAAATGAAGTAGTTATTCATACAATCGGAGACTGTGAAGCCTGCGTTGTAACTAAAGATAACAAAGTAATTAGAATTGTAATAAGTGATTTAATAGAACTAGATAATATGGCTATTAATGAACTTATTGAAGTCAGTCATAAAGAAAATATTTCAATTAAAGAAGCTCGTTCTAAAATTAATGATACTTTAATTAAAAACCGACTTTTAATGAACAAAGAAAATGGGTACTCTATATTCGCTCCTTCTTCGTCTCCTAATTTTAAATATTCTACTAATATTTTTAACAAGAAAGAAATAAAAGAAATATATTTATATAGTGATGGTTTTGCAGATGCTTTTACAACTTATAAATTATATACTTCTCCTGAAGAATTATTTACTAAAAGTGTCAATATAAAAAACATCGTCAAAGAAATTGTAGAAAAATCAAAAGAAGATAAATCGTATAACAAGTATCCACGATTTAAATTAATTGATGATATAACAATCGTTAAAATAATTTTATAGTCCGAGGTGAAATTATAAATGAAAATCTCATATCATACCCACACTAAAAGGTGTAAGCATGGCAAAGGTAATGTATTAGATTATGTAAAATATGCAAATAAAAAAGGCTTCACCACTTTAGGATTCACCGATCACATCCCTTTTTCTGATAATAGATTAAATTTTTGTAGAATGGATTATAATGAATTGACTGACTATTTAAATGAAATTGAAGAAGCTCAAAAATTATATCCCAATATCAAAATATATAGTGGATTTGAAGCTGAATATTTTGAAGATCAAGATTTATTTTATCAAAATTTATTAAAAAAAGTTGATTATCTAATATTAGGACAACATGCAATTAAAAACAATGATTGTTATACCTTTATTGAAAACTGTCATACAAAAGAACAATTATTTCAATATGTTGATTCTTTAGAAAAAGGAGCAAAATCCGGCTACTTTTCTTTAATTAATCATCCAGATTTATTCGGACTTGCAAAAGAAGAATGGGATTCTATCTGTATCGAATTAACTCATAAAATCGCTAAAATTGCAATTAAATATAATTTACCACTTGAACTTAATGCACAAGGAATGCGACGAGGCAATAAAATTAAATCTAGAGATTTTCCTTATCCTTTAATTGAATTTTGGAAAATTATAGCTCATGATTACCCAGATATCCCAATTATCATTTCCAGCGATGCTCATTCTCCTGATGCTTTAGATGATGAAGCAGTAAAAAAATGTCAAAAAATCGCTCAAGATTTATCATTAAATATTGTAAAAGAAATAAAATTAGTATTAAGAAGATAAAATAGTTATAACTATCTTATCTTTTTTTTCACTCTTTTTTTTATTTATCATATTCTAATATCAGAAAAAGGATGATATGAATGTTAAATATTTCGGATTTTGGAATTAATTGTTTTGATAGCAAAGAGATAAAAAAACGCTTAACTAAGATTGAATATGAAAAATATCAAAAAATTCTCTCTCATGATGAAGCACTTGATGAAAATTTATCTTCGATAATTGCAGAAGCAATGAAAAATTGGGCAATTGAAAAAGGAGCTACTCATTATTGTCATTGGTTTCAACCATTATCAGATGTAACGGCCGAAAAGCATGAATCATTTATCGAAAATATCGATAATACTCCAATCATGAAATTATCTAGTAAATCTTTAATTAAAGGCGAACCTGATGCCTCAAGTTTTCCAAATGGCGGACTACGATCTACTTTTGAAGCAAGAGGATATTCTTATTGGGACTATTCATCGCCTTCCTTTATAAAAGGAAATGTATTATATATACCAAGCATTTTTATATCATATCATGGTGATTCACTAGATTATAAACTTCCTTTATTAAATTCAATTAAATATATTTCTCAGCAAGCTAAAAACGTTTTAAGATTTTTAGATGAAAATGATAATAGCGTGGTTACTCCTGTTCTTGGATTAGAACAAGAATTCTTCTTAATTAATCTTGATGACTATTTAAAAAGAAGAGATTTGCAAATTTGTGGAAGAACTTTAATTGGAGACTTACCACCTAAAACACAAGAAACAAATGAACACTACTTAGGTGTTATCCCTCAAAAAGTACAAAGCTATTTAAACGATGTTAATCAAGAGCTTTGGAGGTTGGGAATATATGCAAAAACAGAACATAATGAAGTAGCACCATGCCAATTTGAAATATGTCCAATATTTAGTGAAATGAATACTGCGATAGATCAAAATCTCATTATAATGAACACTTTATCAGAAATCGCTTATAAACACAATCTTGTTTGTCTCTTGCATGAAAAACCATTTAAAGGTATAAATGGTTCAGGAAAGCACAATAATTATTCACTATTAGCAGATAGCACTAATCTATTTTCTTTAGGAAATGACGATAAAACAAATTTAAGATTTCTTCTTTTTCTATGTGCTTTTATCAAAGCTATTGACGAAAATGCTCCACTTATTAGACTATCTTCTTCAAGTACAGGAAACGACTACCGTTTAGGTGCTAACGAAGCACCTCCTGGGATTATCAGCATTTATTTAGGAGAAGATATCGAAAATTTACTAGATAATCTAATAAATAATAAAACTAGTTCTTATAGTAACACACCAACTTCAAATTTTAACCTTGAAGATACTTCTTCTTTTCCCAAAGACAATAGCGATAGAAATAGAACATCTCCCATCGCATTTACTGGAAATAAATTCGAATTTAGAATGTTAGGTTCTTCATTAAATGCCTCTTTTTTAAATACAATAATTAATTTGTCTCTTGGTTCTTCTCTTGAAGAAATTATCTCAACATTAAGCAAAGAAACACCTAACAATAAAAAAGAAAGAATATTAGAAATATGCAGAACAATAATTAAAGAACATAATAAAATCGTTTTTAATGGTGATGGCTATAGTAAAGAATGGCTAAGTGAAGCAAAAAAAAGAAAGTTACCAAATATCAAAAAATTTCACGAAGCAATTCCTTACTTGACCAATAAAATATATTCTCAACTCCTAAATAAAGAAAATATTTATAACACTAGATCACTTAACGCAAGAATGACAATTCTTTATGAAAAAAACAATAATATAATTCATATCGAAGCAAGAACATTAGCAAAAATTATAGAACAAGATTATATTCCCGCAATAAGCAAAGAATTAGAACATATAACTGCTATTAAATGTTCCAAATACTTAATTAATAAAAGTAAATACTTAGCTAGTACAATTGATAATTTACATATCAATGTTGAGAAATTAAAAAAACTTTTAACTCACTATACATCATTAATAGATTTACACAAACAAGCAGTTTTTTTACAAAAAAATGTAGTTCCTCTTATGGAAAAAATTAGAGGATATGCTGATAAATGCGAAAAAATTTTAAATTCAAATACATATCCTTATCCAAATTACGAAAAGTTATTTTTCAATTTGTAATAAAAGATTTAAGTTTCATTTAAATCGTATTTTATAGTTAAAAAGGGGATAATAATTAGAAAATTTAACATTTTAAATGAATTAATTAACTATTTTTTTAAAAAAATTGCTAATTGAAGCGCTATATTTGAAATAATTATTTGACACAATTAGACAAAAGTAGTAAAATTGTCTATATAAGGGAAAGGAGATTTTTTATCATGAATAAGACACGTAGTAAAGCACCTTTAGTACTAGGTATCATTGGTGGTGTTTTAGGAATTCTAGAAGGCTCTTGTATCGCAATATGTGGTAAAGCTGCAGAAGAAGCTGGTGTTGGAAACACATGGTTTCTAGCTGGTATTTTAGCATTAGTTGGTGCTATCGCTGGATTAGTTGGTGGCTGCTGTGCAAGATCTCAAAAATGGGGTTCTTTAGTTGAACTTATCGGTGGTATCATCGCCGCTGTCTCATTAGTCTTCACATTCGACTTAATGGTATTAGCTGCTGCTGTTCTACTAATCGTTGGTGGAGCAGTTGGTTTAGGAAAAAAAGCACAATAATATTTAAACCTAAACAAAGAGGAATTATATTATATATTTCCTCTTTTCTTTTTAAGATTATATCTTTTTGATTTGGAGTGATAATTATGCTTAAATACATTGAAATTGGTAATTCAAAAATATCAATGTTTACATTAATGATTAGTATTGGTTTTTTACTAGCCCTACTTACTTTTTTTAAAACTTGTAAAAATAGAAAAATAGAAAAAGAATACTTCGATAAGCTATGCTTGGTCTTGCCTTTTATGATAATTGGTGGAATTTTTGGTGGTATAATATTTGATAAAATTGCTCACTGGGGAGAATATGGATCACCATGGTACAAACCTGCTGGCATCTCTTTTGCAGGTGGTTTAATTATGGGGGTTATTTTGTTTTTTATTGCCCATTTACTAATTATCAAAAAAGGACTTAAGAGAACTTTAATGGATGCTGAACTTTTTATATGCCCCTTGCTTATTGCCCATGCTTTTGGTCGTTTAGGTTGTTTCTTTGGAGGATGTTGTTATGGAAAACCTAGTGATTCTATTTTTGCCGTAACATTTCCAGAAAACTCTTTACAACATCAACAATACGGCTATATTACACCAGTTCTTCCTACACAACTATTTGAATCAATTTTCTTATTAATTCTTTTTACTATTATGATATTCTTTATAAAAAAATATCGATTAGTTACTTATCTATTTTCTTATGGTATTTATAGATTCTTTTTAGAATTTTTAAGAGGAGATAATCGTGGCAAACTCTCAAATGTTTTATCACCATCGCAAATAACTTCGATAATATTTGTAATTTTTGGAATAATATTATTAATATATATCTTAAAAGCAAAACCATATAATGAAAAAGAATAATAAACAAAAATGTCTTTTAGCATATAACTAAAAGACATTTTTTTATTCTAAATATTTGTTAAATAAAAAATATCAGGATTTTCTAAATAGTGCATTCTTTCTCTTGTAGGCACGTATTTTATACATTTTTTATACATTCTTTTTATTCTATTTGTTCTTTTCCCCAAAATAGGAGCAATTTTTAACATCATATAATATTTTCCAATATTATAACGCCATTCATTAAAATTTTCTAATGCCTCCCAAACTTTTTCAAGATTTACTTTCTTCTTCATACACAAATAAGCATAAGTATATAAACCAACATCAGATAATGTTCTTATATTTATAGAATTTAAAATTTCAAAAGCTTCATCTTCATCTTGATTTATTCCTTCTCCAAAAACTTTACAATAGCAATAAAATCCTGTTGTGCATGGACAAGAATCTTTATATTCTACATATCTCTTATGACCTTTTTCAAAAATTGAAAAGGCTTTTTCTTTTTCTCCTAATTTCAAGTAAGCATTTCCAAGAACCGACATACAACAATTATCAAATTCTTCATCATCTATCATTTTTTCTAAAAGATTTTTAGCAATCTCCGCATTATAAGAAGTGGTAATACCAAAACCATGTAGATTCATTATTGCTTTAATCCTAATATCATTTAAAGTACTACCGGCAGCATAATCTTTAAAAATAGCAGTAGTAATATTGTCCGGTTTTTTAACTACATAAGCATATTCGCCTATTCTCTTTTTTGTCTTCATCATATATGCAAACATTAATTTCTCGGCATTTTTCCATTTTCCTTTAGTAATCTCAATTATTGAAGAATAATATAAAAAGGCAGGTTTATTCTTATTCTTCATCTTTTTTAAATAAATTTCTAATTTTTCATACTCATAATTTATATTTAAAGCATTCAAAACATTTACTAAATTTTCATCAGTAGGATAGCTATTATAACCATTAATTAAACATTCAATTCCCCTATCATAAAACCGACGATCACCTTTTAAAAATATTGTAGTTCCCAACAAATATGAAGCATAAGCGTTACTATCAACATCTTCTTTAGATAACTTATTTAGCTCAGCGATAGCAGCATCATATTCTTTCTTACTACCATAAATTCTAGTTCTATCTAAAATAAATGTTTTTTTATCCTCATCATTTAAATCCATGTCTTGAATTTTACTTAAGTATTCCTCGGCTTCAAGAATATGATTTTCATTAATAAGTCTATCTACGATATTATGAATAAGATGTTTCTTTTCTTCTTTCTCAATCAAAAGAGCATAATTTTCAAAATCTTCTTTAAGTAAATTAAAATCGTTTAACCTACCTAATGACATATTAAGTAATTCTCTTCTTAAAATAATTCGATCTTTTGACCATAAAAAGCATTTTTCAAAAAAATCATGTCCCTCTTTAAATAAACCTTTCACCGAAAAGTAATCACCTATTGTTGAAAAACATACATTTTTCATTTCTTGACTTAATTCCTCACTATTACAATATTTCTTGGAAATTTCAAAAGATTCTTCTAGATCAATTCCTAATCTAATATTAACATTGGCTAACAATAATTTTACTTCTAGATAATTTGGTAAATATTTTAGTGTTGTTGTTGCATACTTTTTAGTGTTTTGAATATCATTTAAATCAAAACTATAGAAAACCATATTTGATGCTAATCTTATTAGTCCCACTTTATTATGCGATTTTTTAAATAAATTATAATATTTTTGTAAATCAAAATAATTATTTTCAAAAGAGTTCTCATGAAAAAAAATTATATCAAGAATTATTAATTCTACTTGTGCCATTAAATTGTCTGGATACATTTTACAGTATTCCTTTGCATCAATCGGAGACATCTCAACTATTTTTTCATATTTATCAAATTCAAACATAAACGCACCCTCTTAAAAATTTATTTATATTTTATAACAAATATACTATAAAAACAATGCTTAAAATTTGATATTCTTCAATCATCATAATCAAAGATTTCTTTTCCGCTAATATCATAAATATCATTAAACTTTATTTCTGTTTTTACAATAGATACTACTTTGTTTGTTTTATCAATTTTAGAAATCATCCCCTCTATTTCAAGATAATTCTCGCCATTATAATAAACAACTTTTACAAGTTTACCTTTTTTTAATTGTCCTATTTTATAATTTAAATTACTATCAATGTCTATTAATTCTTTTTTTGCTACAATTACTTTTTCTTTTTCTTTTAATGCTTCTTTAAATCCTTTAAGAGCAACAAAAGGCATAAATTGTTTTGCTCTATTATTCACTATTATGTCCTCCAATAAGTTTATTTCTTTTACGTGTCGTTGCTTTTTCTTCTAAATTCATTGCTTTTAAAATTGAATTTTTTCCATATTTGTTTTTTATTTTTATAATAGTTTCTTGTATTTTACGTTCTTTCTCTTCATCTTCTTCATTAGTAAACAAGTCAATTGTACGATAAGCATCATCTTTAAGGCCACCAAATCCAATATTTATTTTTCTTATTAAACAATCTTTTTTTGTAGTTTTTTCAAACAAAGTGATAAATTGTTTCTTTAGTTTGGTATGTGAATTACTATATCCATCTATTTTCATTGAACCACCTGTAGATTTAATTGAATTATCAGCATATCCAATCGTTAAATATATTAAATTAGTAACTAAGTGTTTATCAACTAAATCAAGAACGCTAAGTTCAATCATTTCTTTCAAGGCTAAAAAAGCATCTTCATATTTATAATTTTCAAGCAATATTTGCCCACTAGAAATAGAATTATTTTCTGGTATATATTCGTGGATTTCTTTAATTGTGCAAGTTTCAATACCTTTAGAATGATCTATTAAAAGTTCTGCATTACTGCCAAATTCTTTATACAAAATATTTTTATCAATATTAGCAACTCCATATAAATCATATATTCCATATTTTGCAAGCCTTTTAGCAATTCCCTGTCCAATATTCCAAATATCGGTAATTGGTCGATAATGCCATATTGTTTTTTTAAAAATTTCTTCATCTAAATAACCAATATTATCTTTTGCGTGTTTTGCAGTAATATCTAAAGCAACTTTGGCTAAAAATAAATTAGTTCCAATTCCTACTGTCGCTGTAATTCCTGTAGTAACTAAAACATTTTTTATAACTTTCTTCGCTAATTGTTCTGCATTTAATTTATACATTGATAAATAACTAGTAACATCAACAAAACATTCATCAATTGAGTAAACATAAATGTCTTCTTTTGAAAAAAATTTTAAATATATCGCATAAATATCTGCTGAATATTTAATATATTTTTTCATTCTAGGCATAGCAATTAAATATTTAATATTGTCCGGTATTTCAAACAGGCGACATCTATTTTTCACTCCTAAGGATTTTAACGAAGGTGAAACAGCTAAACATATCGCTCCTTTTCCTCTTTCTGGATTAGCAACTACTAAATTAGTTTTATATGGATCCAATCCTCGTTCAACACACTCAACAGAGGCATAGAACGTCTTTAAATCTATGCATAAATACATAAAAAGTTCTAACCTCCTTTAATATTATTTTAGGTCATTATTTTTAATAATATAAGTATTGACATTAATTTAATAAAAAAAGGATTGAGCCTACTTGAATATAGACAACAATCCCTCAAATACTATATTTAATAATTTATTGTTTGCTATAAGCACCTAAATACGAAGAACATAACTTAAAAACATCAGTATTATCCCAATATGGAAGTCCTTCTAAAGTATCAAAATTATGGCCATAGTCAGCAACAAACTCACTAATATCTCCACGTATAGCAATATCTACTCTTGTACGAGAATGGTTCGTAGATAGCCATTTCAACTCATCGACAATATTTTCTTTTGTAGTATTGTCTTTATCAAAATACATTGCTCCTGTTTCATGATCTGCAGTTACTATAATAAGTGTATCTTCTCTCGTACTAGCCCAATTAGCTGCTGCATTAACAGCATCATCAAACGCTAATAGTTCATTAAGCATTAGCTTGCTTTGATTTGAATGTGACATTTTATCTATATTAGCACCCTCGACCATTAAGAAAAAACCTTCATCATTATCTAGATAATCCAACGCAAATGTTGTTAATTCTTCTAAAGTAGGAGCTCTTGGATCTTTTCTTGTCATTACACCAGGAAACAACCCTAAAATTCTTTTAGATTCACTATTTAAAGATGCACTATCATATGCAATATCAAAACCTTTTGATTTAAATAAAGATTCATAAGTTGTCTTTTTATTAGTATATGTTGATACCGTTTGGGCTAAAACTAAATCGACAGGACTGTCGGCTACACCTTCAATTATTTTTTCTGATTGATGTCGTTCCCCAACATGAACTAAAAAATCACTTGGAGTCGCTCCAACAAGATTATCACTTGTAACAACTCCTGCCTTTTTATTTAATCCCTTAGCTATTTCCACTAAATTTTCAACAGGTGTTCCATCAATATCCATACCAACTCTAGAGTTTGTAAATTTAATTCCACACGCTAAGGCAGAACCTCCTGCTGCACTATCAGTATAAGTAGTTATACTTCCAGATACTCCTAATTTTGATCCTTCACTAGAATAAGGAGATGGTGTTCCATCATATAAAGATGGATTTTCTTTAGGATTTATTAAGCTTTTGGTAGTATCCAATGTAAATCCCTCACTAGTTCGTGAATCAGTATTAGAATAAGCATGATACATCCAATTTTCATCTATTATGTCAAAAGAAAGTGGAGTTCCCTTATATATTCCCCCTGCATCTACATGAGTATGGCCCATTCCATCTCCAATAAATAAAATAACATTTTTATAATTATTTACTTTTGCTTCCTTATTTCCTTTTATTGTTATTAAAGAAGAAAAACTATTTACATTAAAATAACAAATTAAAGAAATCAAAGTAAATGATATTAATATTTTTTTCATAGTTAATCTCCTTTCGTTTATGAAAACTTAAATGTTCCAACTTTATATTTATTTCCTTCTTTTTCATTCGAAGTATAATAACCAATACCACTATAAGCATCTGCTAATGAAATATCAACGGTTTGCTCACTACCATTAGAAAATATAACATAATCATACGCTACTGTATCAATGGCAATAGTATATATATCTTGACCATATCCATTCTTTTTAACAAAGGACATCTCAACACCAGGCCATGATTTTGCCCATTTTCCACTAGTTTTATTAAAAACATAAGCATATATTGTGCCACTCCACCATTTAGCATTAGAAAAATATATACTTATTTCTTGCTTAGCAAGATAAATGTTACTTTCATTATCTGTATTTATATTCCATAAATAATCTTCAGAAAAATATATTTTATACATTCCTGTTGCTTCAACCTTATATGGTCCCCATGATTTAGAATCATCTAAAGTTGTAACATAATATGTTTCTTCATTTTCTAATAAGATTGATTCACTTTCATATTCATAAAAACTATAATTATCAAAATTCCAAGTAAGTCCTGATATCTTTTGATTACTAGAATCTATTAATTTATAATATTCTTTTGTCATATAATCATTAACTTTATATTCCCACTTTGGATATAATATTGTATTTTTAGTTACCTGATATGGGAATACCACTTTATTTTCTAAACCAATGTCTAAATACCAACCACTAAATTTCCAATCATCTTTATCTTCCAAAAATATTTCATCAAGATAAGAATTATACTCTATCTTAATAGCATCCCTATTTGCTTCTGCTAAATAAATATAAACATAAGTTGGCTTTTCTTCATTTATCACAAAATTAACATTAGCTTGAGGAATACTCCAATTTGATGTTTCACCATTATTAGAAATAGCTCTAACACTAATATGACTTCCTTTATCAATTGTTAGATAATTATTAGTAATAATATTAGGCATTTGATTATCGATAATTACTTCATAACTAGAAGCTCCTTTTACTTCTTCCCATCTTGCGATATTATTTTCATAATCTATACTTACCATAGGAGTAGCCATCTTATTTTTACTAACCAAATTTGCAACTTGTGCACTTGAATTATTAACTAATTCATATTTAGAATGAACAACATTACCTTCTACTTTATATTGCGTTTCTAAAGAAAAATAGATATTGTATGTTCCATCAGCAGTTATAGCAAAATCCTCATTATTATTCTTCCAATAGGTTCTTCCTGAATCATCATCAAAGCCATCCATAATAATAAAATAACATGGCGAATTTTTAGAAGCTCCACTTATTGTTACTGTTGCCATAAATTCTTTATAACTAGTATTTTTATTTGATTTTAAAGGTATAAAATGCCATTCAGATTCTAAATAACTACTCATAATTGAGCTACTCATTTTAGGGCTAGCTTTAATCCAAAAAAATACATCTTTTATCAATTCATTTGGCAAATAATTTGCATATACAATAGTAGATTCATATAATGGCATATTAAAATTAAAAACTTCTTGATAAAATGGATCTTTATACCAATTGTCAAACGTATAATTATTTTTACTTGGTGCGAGTGGTTTCACAATATTTTGCCCTAATTCAATAGTCAATGGCTTTAAAGTAGTATTATGAAAATAAACATTAATATTTTGTTTTTCTCCTACTATTACATCACTAGTATCATAATAAGTAATAGCATTGCTCCACTCACTTATAGTAATATTATTTGCTGCTTGAACACTGACATTACTCTTATCACTTAAAGTTAATATATTAGACGTTGTTGTTTGAATTATACCATCATTAATAATATAGTTATAATGTGTAGCATTGTCAATAAAATCCCATGTTACTACTCCACTCATTTCATCTATTTTTAATGATGGTGTATCTAATTCATCATTACCATTTCCATTAAAATTAGATGTTGAACTTATAGTATTTTCACTTTTTGAGGTTATATCACTTATTTGATTAGACATAGTTGATTGTTTAAAACCACTTGATGAAATCCTATTATTTCCATTACAACCACATAAAAGTAAACTACAAATTAGAAATACTAATTGTCTTTTTTTCATTTAAATCCTCGCCTTTCATTAAAGTTAAATATATTTTACAATAATTTTTTCACTTTTAGAATACAATAAATTAAAAATGATACTAAAAATAGTATCATTTTTAATAAAAAATCCTCAAAATTAACTTTTTAAATAACATTTTATACCTTATTAACTACACCAGCAAATAAAGTAACATCATAACTATCAGTTAAAATAAAACCAAAAGACTTATCTACAACATAATCAGAATATACATAAGTAACTTCCTCAAAAGGGGCACTAGATGTGTCTACTTCCATTATTGTAACTGCGGCACCCTCTATTCCTTCTTTATTAACCTCTAGTTTTGTTTTATGGATAATTTTTTCAACTCTTACATTGTCATTTGTTAAATTAGTTAAATCACATGATGAATTAAATAACGCTTGAATATTAAACTTTGTTTCTAAGACATCTTTTATATCATCGCTGAAACTAGCTTCATATTCAGGAAATAAGCATCTAGTTAAATACACTATTTTATTTTCAGAATCATAAGGTCTATATTCATTTGAAGCTATATTATTGACTGTTTTTAATGTTTTTTCTGTAAAGATTTCTTCAATTTTATATTCTTCTTTAGGGACAATAAACTTAATTTTAAAACCATGTTCAGTTTTAGTATAAAAATGAGTAAATTTTTCTTCTTCGTATACTTGACCTTGACAATAGTTACCTTTTAATAATTTTGTATTTGTTATTTCTCCATTATTATTAACAAAATCATAAGATTCAGCAGTAAAATTCAAATGATTTTCTTTACTCCAAATTTCTTTTATATAAAATGTATTAACTAAGGCAAAAATTGTATAAGGTGATAAATTAAAATTACCATCAATCAATCCTTTTGTATTTTCGTATACATAATCACTTAATAACTTGTTGGCTAAACTATTATTTTTAAAAAAAGGTACACTATAAGAATCACTATGGTAATAAGTTGCTAAATTATCTAATCCTTGATTCTTTAAAACAACTCCTTCATTAATCCATAAAGAATTCTTTATTATTTCATGTGCCAAAACATTTTCCTCTTTATTCATATTTACGTATTTAAATTCCCTATTTGTTAGTGAATACAAATAACTTGTATATGCTATCACCTCATCATATGTGACTCCTACAGCATCAAGCATTTCTTGTCTTGTAGTTTCATTTGAACTTTCTATTGCCATTGCTAAAGCCATATATATTGAAATTGGTGATACTGTATAATTTCCATTCTTATATTCACTTCGATAACCATATATTTCAGTAGATAATTTAGCGGCAAAAGTATCGATTTTATTTAAAAATTCTTTAAACCCCTCTTCTTTATATTGTTTCCATGAATAATTATTTTTTATATTAGCAGCTCTTAATTGATAACCATCTAAATTCACATTTTCATTTATACCACTATTTCCGAAATTAATATTATTACAAGAAACTAATGTCATTAATATTAAAGAACAAAATAAAACTTTCTTCATAATTATTTTCACCTCTTCTAATAATTAATACACTATTATTATTTATTTGGGTGCATTTATTATTACAAAAAACATAATTATAGATTTATTTTTAATTTAAAAGTATAATATACTTAGAGGTGGTGAATTATATGAAAAAAATTATTTTTGTGTTTCTAATATTTATATTAGCTAGTTGCAATAATCCATTAAGCAGTTCTAACAATACTTCTACAACTACTAATAGCACAAACACAACTTCCAATAATTCTCTATCAAACTTACCAGCTAGCTCAAATAAAGATAATAACTCATCAAAAAGTAATGATGATGGTTATTTACCTTGGATTCCAAAGAAAGATTAAATAAAAAACGAGAATACAGCTTTATTGTATTCTCGTTTTTTTTAATCTACCCAATCCCAATTAACAGCGTCTTTATCTTCTAAAATATCTTTTCCAAATAGATTATTTAGGAGAGAAGATGTTGTTATTGTTTCTTCAAGATTATATTCTTTAATTTCAATTAAAGGTTTTTTATATGTTCTTTTCATCTTATTTTCCTCCTTAAATTACTCTATTTTAAAGTAAATACAACCCATCTTGTAATACTATTATAAGTATTATTACCAGTAACAGTAACTACCATAGCATAAGTTCCTGTTTCAGTAGGGAAATCATTGCTATAGAAAGCTTCGTTTTTCTCATAGTGAACTGTATATGTTAAATCGCCTTCAACAGTAACACTAGGAGCAGAGTCAACACCAATAGTTAATGTTGTCCCTGGTTCGATAGAGAAAGTAACTTCTGGATCAACTTTTTCCATGTTATTGGCTTCAACTAAAGTAAATACAACCCATTTTTTAGTGCTATTATAAGTAGCATTACCAGTAACAGTAACTACCATAGCATAAGTTCC